>NC_014393.1:309542-619084 GCF_000145275.1 Clostridium cellulovorans 743B | reverse complement strand
GTAAACCCTAATAATCCCAAATCAAAAATAAGTAAAATAGTAATTAACGTAAATTTTTTCACAATGCCACCCCATGTTTTTGCCTTAAACAAAAATAATTGCATCATATATACAATGCAATTATATTATAAATCTATTTTTCCCAACTTGTATAGATATAGGTTCTTTGGTAATTTTGTAACAGAAAAACTTGCTAATGTCTACCATTTTTACATATTAAGTTACATCATTAAAATTACATCAAGCTTCTAAATAACTATTAAAAATCATCACACTTTATGAAGAATCTTTATTGCAATATATACTCAATATTATATAGTTAGTTATGTATTAATTTGGTTAAATAATAATCCTTTTTAGCTTCCACTAATTCTTCATATAGATTTGAAATTCTTTCACCAAAAACTATATCTGAATAATCTTGTACCTTATACTTAATCTCTAGTGCCATTTCTTTCTTAATCTCTTCATCCTGAATAAGCTTAGTTAGTTTATTTGTAAACTCGTCCTCATTCTTGTAAGTAAAACCTGTTTTTTCATCTATAACTAAATCTTTTATACACATATCCCATCTACATAATACTGGCACTCCACTAGCAAGAGCTTCTATATAGGTTATTCCTTGTGTTTCACTTGTAGAGGCTGTGACAAATACATCCCCTAACTTATAATATTTGTGTATTTCTTCACTAGGAATCATACCAGTAAATTTAACATACTCTTCTATTTCGTATTCTCTAACCAAGTCTTGTAGCTTTGAAAGATAAGGACCTCCACCAACTATCAATAACTTAGTATTTTTCAAATGTGAGATTCCTTTATTATAAAAAGAAATAATTTCTTCTATATTCTTCTCTTCTGCAATTCTTCCTACATAAATTATTACGTTATCTGTAAGCTTTAAATTATAGTTACTTAAAATCTCATCCCTTTCATTCCTAGATAAAGAACTTTGAAATCTCTTAAGGTTAATTCCTGTAGGTATTATTTCTATATTAGTAGCTACTTTATAATTTTTTAAACTCTCTTGAACCTTTTCTGTAGGAGCAACCACTGTATCAAAAGTATTTAAAAGCACTCTTATAATTTTAGAAAGAGCCTTCTTTCCTAATATCTTCCCACCTAAAAAATAATGTAAATACTCTTCATACATAGTATGGTAAGTATGCACTTGAGGAATTCCAAGTTTTCTCTTTATGTATTTTGCTATAATCATTGTTGAAAATTCACTTTGAGAGTGTATAATATCAGGTGACCATTTAATAATTTCTCTTATAATTTTATTTTTTGTTGGCTTAATAACTTTTGCATTAGGATAAATATTTACGTTATAAGAACTAAAATAGAAAATATCACCTACTATGCGTTCCCTTCCATCAGCTGATAAAGACAATATCTTCACATCATAACCTAACTTTTTTAGCTGCTTGTATAGAATATCAATAGAGATTACAACTCCATTTGTCATCGGATGGTAAGCATCTGTAGTAATTAATATTTTCATAGCACATTTCCTTTCACCATCAAAAATAATTATATTTATTACTTGCTTCTATTATCTATTGACAAGATTAATTCTCTATTAAAATTTTCTTATTTTTAGCTTAAACTTTTCGCTATCTAATTACATTCTACAAATTATGGAACTCACCTTGAAAATTTCTTTAAACTTTTGTTTGTTATATAAGCCATTGCTTAATACTTCAAAATAAAAACAGAGATTTCTTTTACTTCCCTATATAATAAACAGCATTATCAGCTGTCTATGCATAAGAAAATGTTAATTCAAATCTCTGTTTCTTAACTTTATTTAATTTTTACTACTTTCCTCTAATGCCAAAGTTGTTGCAGGAAGTAATAACATTTTTTTCTTTCTTAATCTTACTAACTTTTCAATATAATAAGTTGCTATAGCAAACATAGAAATAACACCTAGGTAAGAAAAAATAACACCTAAAACACTAGTACTTCCCATATTTCCTCTATTTCCACCTGGAAAATTTCCTTTGAATTCTCCATTCATACCATTTGGTGGAAATCCTTCTTGCCCATTATCACTTCCTTGTTCTCCACTATTATTTTCTGATTGCCCACCATTAGATCTTTGTGTTCCTCCCTTGTTTCTACCTTGTATTTGAGTATCTTCGCTACTTTTTGTTTGAGCGCTTAGTTTTTGAATAGCTATACCAGAGGATTCTTCTTGGATTTCACTATTACTACTTGATCCATTCTCATATCCATCAATAGCATTTCCTTGGTTGAATCCCTCCAAGCTTCCATCTTCAGTTTGCGGTATTTGACTTTGATCCAAACCTTGATTTCCACCTTGTGGAACTTCCCTTGAGTTATATTCTTTCCTTTCTCCACCAGGCATTTGTCCTGGAGCAAATTCTTCACGTTCACTTTTTCTTCCTTCGCTCCTACTTCCTGGACCGAATTGACCATTTCCTCTACCTTCAGTATTAGCAAAAGATATTTTTGATAAAAATCCTACTGAATAAGTACTATAAACACCAAAAACAAAAACTACAGCTACAACTACTCTTGATACATAAACCAATACTTTCTTCTCTGGAATCCTGAATGCTTTCTTAAACACATTCATTACCCAATTCCAATGAAGTCCAAGATGAACTCCAATAAGCATTAACGCAAAGTATGCTGCAGTAATATGAATTCCTTGTAAAGCGCGTCCGCCACCTAAGCCTAAACCTGAAAATACAACCTTGGAAATAAATATTCCAGTTACAATTATTACGCCAACACATATAAGAAGTAATAAATCAGTAATGTACGTAATCTTCGTCTTTATAGTAGTTTCGTTACTAAATACCTTTAAGGTTACTGCCTTTATCCATCTCCAATTTAATCCACAATGAACTAACACCAACACTCCAACTATCAATCCAGCAACTTCATGAAAAGTCATTCCAAGAATCATTTTATTAAATAATAGAGTAAAAATAATGACCATGACAGTACTTAGAATAAACTTCAGATAATTAATTTTTTTCATATATACTACCTCCTTGTAAGATTTATTTATCTCTTGACCTTACAATGAAGTATAGGTAACTTACATTAAAAAAAGCTTAAATTTATTTATATAAATTCCAATATTGAAACTTCATCAAAACTCTATAGACATATTAAGAAATAAATATAAATTAACCTGTTGTGCTAGCAGATAAGTTTTCATTAAAAGGATATTTATACCATGATTTTAGGCAGTCCTATCCTATTGTCTCATATACTGTTTTTGGAAATTATTATCCGAATACTAATTCTTTAATCTTTGATATTTCTATACCTATATTAAAAATTTATTTATAAAATAGCAAAGATTATGAGCTAATATTTTATTTGATATTCTTGTGGCAAATCCCCAAGTTGATTTTGTAAGAACCCTCTGCATATTTAATTGCTCGGAGAGCTGAGAAAAAGTAGTTTCTACTCTACGACGAGCCTTGAATATCAACTGCCTAAAAGGTTTTAAAAGTTTAGTTTTACTATTGTTACGATTTATTGTTAAAAGACGAATGTACCTTGTTTCTTTTAATTGCGAAGCAACTTTTTGACCTATATATCCTTTATCACCTATTAGTATATCAATCTCTGAATTAGCTGTGAGTTCCCAGACGACATCTCTGTCATCAATATTTGCTGCTGTTACAGTAAAATCTGTGATATAGCCATCGAGGGCTACTAAAGCATGTAATTTGAATCCATAATATGTTTCTTTTTTCGAAGCGCATCGCCCGTAGGCAGCCTCCGGCTTAAAAGCTTTATGGAAATGAGCTCTCCCAAACTTACACACAGGAATTGGCATACTATCTGCAATTCTCATTCGGTCATATTGATAGTTAAGAAATTTCGTTAACTCTTTACGAATTTCATCAATGACTCGAAATAATGACTTTCTAACTCTATGAAACCTCGGCCTACTACAAAAGTTGGGAAATAAGTCTCGTAGGTTTTTAGAGCAAAATCCAAACCATGCTTTTTCAGAGTCAATGGTTAAGAGTTCACCTACTAAAGAAATCGTAATTATTTCGCTATCAGTCATTACTGATTTAGCGATGTTACGACGATTTTTAATAAATGTTGGAGTTACTTTTTGGTAAAAGTCATCAATTATAACATAAGTGACAACAATAAAATCTTTTAAGTCATTTATTGTTATGGTAGAATCTTTATTAAACTCTGGCATATAGGTTAGCCTCCTATCATTAGATTAGTGGTGTTTTTTAATGATAGGTTAGCAAATATGCTGGAGTTTTTCTATTTGTAAGTATTGCCAGCGTATTTAACTAGCACAACGGGTTAAATTATAAAGATTGTTTATCAGATTTATATATAATTCACTATCTTTATATTCAGATCTTAAACTTTTTGATAAGCTGAAATTGGCTTTCTTATAATCATTAGTACCAGCGTTGTCAGACATCATTATTGAAAAATGATGTCTGATAGAATATAATAAACATAAATTTCTTATTTGGAGGATTGCTCGATGATAAAAAAAGATAAGAGCCTAGCAGAAAACGTTGCTGATGACATTGTTTCAATGATTACTATAGATAAAAAATATAAAATTGGAGATAAACTACCAAATGAAAATGAACTATCTTCAAGCTTGCATATAAGCCGTACAACTTTGAGAGAAGCTATTCGTATTTTAGTTACACATAACGTACTAGAAATCCATCGTGGAAAAGGTACTTATGTAAAAAATAATCAAGGGTTATCTGAAGGATTTAACTTAGATGAAATATCATCCTTAAAGGTAGATATAAAAGACTTATATGAAATGCGACTTATCTTTGAACCTGAATCTGCGTATTATGCAGCAAAAAGAGCTACAGATAAAGAACTTGAACGGATTTTATATTATGGAAGATTAGAAGAAGAACTTATATTAAAAAAAGAACATAGAACAGAAGTTGAACTAGCCTTTCATAAAGCTATTGCCAAAGCAACTCATAATGAATTTATGAATAGACTAATGCCAATTCTTTATCGAGCTATTGATAAAGGTGTTACCTTATCTGACCAAAATGAAGAAATGGTGCAAAACACCTTAAACGATCACCGAATGATTATGGAATTTTTATCAAAGCGAGATGCAGAAGGAGCTAAAACAGCTATGAAGTTACATATTATTCATGCTATGCGTGGCTTTGGAATAACTAAAGATTAGTTATATAAATTAAAATTAGAACTTTCAATTAAGTTTATCAAGCTATGTAAATATTATTTGAACTTATATATTCAAATATAAATAACTATTTGCATACAAAGAGCCTTAAATATTTTCTCTTTATACAGTTCAAGTTGTCTAACTTCTCCATTGACATTAGACATCATACACTATATAATGTTACCATACAATAAGAGATAGGGAGGGTTTTATCATGAATAGTGATTCATTAACTAAAGATACACCAAAAAGAGCATTACTTCATGCTCTTGGATTAACAAATGAAGAAATGGAGAAACCATTAATCGGTATAGTAAGTTCAAAAAATGATATCGTACCTGGCCATATGAACCTGGACAAAATTGTTGATGCAGTTAAACTTGGTGTTGCAATGGCTGGAGGAACTCCATTAGTATTCCCTGCTATTGCAGTATGTGATGGTCTTGCTATGGGACATAAAGGAATGAAATATTCCCTTGCTACTAGAGAATTAATTGCAGATTCTACAGAAGCTATGACTCTTGCGCATTCCTTCGATGCCTTAGTTATGGTTCCAAACTGTGATAAAAATGTACCTGGATTATTAATGGCTGCAGCTAGACTAAACATTCCAACTATTTTTGTTAGTGGTGGTCCAATGCTTGCAGGTAGAGTAGATGGGGAAAAAACTAGCTTTAGTAGTATCTGTGAAGCTGACAGTGCTTTCAAAGCAGGAAAAATGACTAAAGAAAAATTATTGGAATTTGAAAATAAAGCATGTCCTACATGTGGTTCTTGTTCAGGAATGTACACAGCAAACAGCATGAATTGCTTAACAGAAGTTCTTGGTATGGGGCTTAAAGGTAATGGTACAATTCCAGCAGTGTATTCAGAACGTATCCAACTAGCGAAGCATGCTGGTATGAAAGTAATGGAATTGTTAAAGAAAGATATTAAACCAAGAGATATTATGACAGAAGCTGCTTTCAAAAATGCATTAACTCTTGATATGGCATTAGGCTGTAGCACAAATAGTATGCTTCATCTTCCAGCTATTGCACATGAATGTGGTATCAACCTAGACGTAGCTATAGCAAATGAAATTAGCGATAAAACTCCAAATTTATGCCACTTAGCCCCTGCTGGCCACACTTATATAGAAGATTTAAACGAAGCTGGTGGAATATATGCAGTAATGAATGAAGTGAATAAATTAGGCTTACTAAACACTGATTTGATAACTTGTACTGGAAAGACTGTTGGTGAAAATATCGAAGGATGTATAAATAAAAATCCTGAAGTAATTAGACCAGTAGAAAATCCTTATAGCACAACTGGTGGAATAGCTGTTTTAAAAGGAAATCTAGCGCCAGATACTTGTGTTGTTAAACGTTCCGCTGTATCACCAGAAATGATGAAGCATCAAGGTCCTGCAAAGGTATTTGATTGTGAAGAAGATGCAATGGCAGCAATTAATTCTGGAAAGATTGTACCTGGAGATGTTGTTGTAATTCGTTATGAAGGTCCAAAGGGTGGCCCTGGCATGAGAGAAATGTTAAATCCTACTTCTGCTATCGTTGGTCGTGGTCTTGGAGATACTGTTGCACTTATCACTGATGGTAGATTTAGTGGGGCAACTAGAGGTGCAGCCATCGGTCATGTATCCCCAGAAGCTGCAGTTGGAGGTAATATTGCACTAGTTCAAGACGGTGACATCATCGAAATAGATATTATGGCAAATAAAATTGACTTTGTAGTAAGTGATGAAGAACTTGAAAAGCGTAGAGCTAATTGGAAACCTAGAGAACCTAAAATCACTTCTGGATATCTATCAAAATATGCTTCCTTAGTAACGTCAGGAAATAGAGGAGCAATCCTAGAACTAAAAAAATAAAAAAAATACCCAGGGAACTAATGCATATGTACTAGCTAAAATTCTAGACATCTGCTAGTAAGAAAGACCACCAGGACTACCTATAAATCCTGTTGGTCTTTCTTATTTTTGCTTGACTTCTAGCTATCTAAAAAATATTCATCTATACTATCAAAACAAGTATCCACCATAAATTCTATTTCCTCTTCAGTTATAATGTATGGAGGAATAAAATATAGTACATTCCCTATAGGTCTTAATAGCAACCCTTTACTAAGCGCTATCTTATAAATTTCATATCCTACTCTCTGATCCGCTGTATAAGGTTCCTTTGTAATATTATCCTTAACTATTTCAATAGCCGTTATCATACCGATACTTCTTACATCACCTACATGTTGTGAGGTTTCTGCTTTCTTTATGGTGAGATTTTTTATAAACTGACCTTTTTTCTTATTATTCTCTAAAATCTTATCTTCTTCAAAGATTTTTAGGCTCTCTAAAGCTATAGCACAAGCCATTGCATTCCCTGAGTAAGTATGACTATGTATAAATGCTTTTCGTTCACTATAGTCACCATAAAAACAATCATAAACTTCATCTGTAGTAATAACTACAGACATCGGCATATAGCCAGCAGAAATCCCCTTAGAAAGGCACATGAAATCTGGACTAATTCTAGCGTGGTTACAAGCGAACATCTCTCCTGTTCTACCAAAACCCATAGCAATTTCATCTAAAATAAGATGTATATCATATTCATTACATAGATTTCGAAGTTTTTTTAAATATATAGGAGAATAAATTTTCATCCCTGCAGCGCCTTGAACCATTGGTTCAATAATCACAGCACTTATTTCTTGATAATTCTCTCCTATCGCCTTTTCCATATTTTCAAAGCATGGTGCATCACAGCTTTCTCTACTACAGTTATATTGGCATCTATAACAATCTGGTCCTTGAGCTCTTATTGTATCTAAAAGCAGCGGTCTATATATTGTATTAAAATCATCAAGATCACAAACAGACAACGCCCCTAAGGTTTCTCCATGATAAGCATCACTTATTGCAACAAATCGTTTCTTTTTCTTTCTACCCTTTTGCATATTATAATGAAAACTCATTTTTAAGGCTATCTCTACTGCAGAAGATCCGTTGTCTGAAAAGAATACCTTGCTAAGTTTTTCTGGCGTTATGGCAACAAGCTTTTCCGCAAGTTCTATTGCAGGCTTGTTGGAGAAGTTTGCAAATATCACATGTTCAAGGCTGTCTATTTGCTTTTTAATAGCTTCATTAATTCTTTTATTGCTATGCCCCAAGGTGTTCGTCCACCATGATGATATACAATCTAAATATTTATTACCATGAATGTCATATAACCAGACACCTTCTCCTTTTTCTATGACAATGGGCTTCAATTCTTCATAATCTTTCATTTGGGAACAAGGATGCCATATATATTTTAAATCTTTTTTTACATAATCATTATCATAAATATCTGTCATATGTATTAACCTCAACTTCCCTATAGCGTTTCCATTAAAGAGATAATTTTTTCTGAATCAAAAGCTAATTCTGCAGCTTCCCTTATTGCCTGTATCCTATCACCATAAGCAGTACCATTTATAGTTTCCATCACCTCATCCTTATCGAGATCTTTTACACCTTCTGTTATGTACTCATTTAAAATATTTATCCCTTTTAACTTAGCAATCACAGGAATCCTAGTAAGCTTTTCTATTATTCTTATGTTGTCATCAGCTATATGATTTTCTTCGTAATTATTTATAATGATTCCTTTAATCTTAATTCCTAAATTCTCTATGTATTTCACCGTAAGTACTGTATGATTTATAGTCCCAACTCCAGCCCTTGCCACTATAATAACGCTAAAATTCAAATCTTTTATTAAATTATCAAGAGTATAAATCCCTTTTTCATCATCAATTAAAGGGCAGATGATTCCACCGCTTCCTTCAGCAATTATATAATCATATTTTTCCTTAAGATACTGATACTTTTCTTTGATTACCTTTAAATCCATTGGTTTTTTCTCAATAATTGCTGCTAAATGAGGAGATACTTCAGTCTTGTAAATATAAGGTGTCATATTTTCATAGACTTCTGAAAGGTTACTTACATCAGAAACAATTTTCGTATCACCTGGGATAAGCTTATCTCCTTCTTCTATTGCACCACTTAAGGCTGCTTTAAAATATGTTGCATTATATCCTCTACTTCTTAATGCGTAAAGAAGCCCTGCTGTAACAATGGTTTTACCCACGTCTGTATCAGTCCCTACGATAAATATCCCCTTAGACATTCTTTCTTACCTCTAGGTTTAATTCTCTAATCATGGCTTTATCATCACAAATTTTATTGCCCGAAGTAGTTAAGTAATTTCCTGTTATTGTAGCATTCACCCCTGCGTTAAAACATTCTTTGCCATACTGGTTTATAAGATTTCTTCCACCGGCTAATCTTATTAACACTTTAGGATTAATAAATCTAAAAATTGCAACTGTTTTTAGTATTTCTTCTTGACTTAAAGCTTCATTATTTTCAAGAGGTGTACCCTCAATTGGGTTTAAAATATTAATTGGTATAGACTTAACCTCTAATTCTCTTAACTTTAAAGCAAGGCTAATTCTATCCTCAAAAGTTTCTCCTAGTCCAATAATCCCCCCAGAACAAATATCAACTCCTGCTTTTTTTGCTGCATTTATAGTATCTATTCTTTCTTGATAACTATGGGTTGTACATATTTTACTATAGAATTCTTCACTTGTTTCAAGATTATGATGGTACATAGTTATTCCAACATCCTTTAACTTAAGAAACTCCTGATATTCCAAAATTCCTAAAGAAACACATAAATCAATTTTAATTTTTTCATTTAAGGCTTTATAAATCTCTAGAACCTTTGGAAAATCATTTTTTGAAAGCCCCTTACCGCTAGTAACTAAGGAAAATCTATTTACCCCTTCACTTTCATTTTCCTTGGCTAACTTTACTGCGGCTTCCTTTGATACTAATGAATATACTTCAACTTTTGTTTTATAATGAGCAGATTGCGCACAAAATTTACAATCCTCAGAACATTGTCCCGACTTTGCATTCATAATACTGCAAAGGTCTACTTCATTTCCACAAAAAAATTTTCTTATATTATTTGCACTATTACACAATTCTTTTATTTCAGCTTTCCCCTCAATTGAAGCTAAATCCATAGCCTCTTGAAAATTTATAGTTTCTCCCTCTAAAACTTTTTTTTCTAAGTCTTTGATTAAATTTATCATAAATACTCCACCTTTTGTTATAATCTACATGATTGTAGAACTTCTAAATTTTTATCGCTTTCATTAAAAAGTAATAAATTTTTATGTTCTTCATGATAAAAACTAATTTTTTAAGTTAGCACTTTCCTCATAAACTTATGCATTCTTAACTTTGCTAATTTTTTAAAATATTTCCAAGTATCAACTATCTACAAACTTGTAGATATCTTTGAAATATATCCTGCCTTTTTTAATATCGGTAAAACTCTTATTGCTATATATGAAGCCAAAACCGTTAATACTAAATCGCCACCTATACATGTAATGAATCCATAGAAAAAGGCGAAGTAAAACGAGATGCTCTTCCCTAAATATAAGTTATAACTTATGTATAAATATATGACTCCAAATAAATAAATAAAAAATAGTCCTGAAAGAAACGCTAATACAGTCTTAATAAAAGTTAACTCAATAATTTTTTCTCTTATTTTACCTATAACATAAGCAGCAACAATAAAACCAATGAGATATCCAAAGGTTGGTTTGAATATATAAGTAATTCCTCCTCCGTCAGTAAATACTGGTGCACCTACTAATCCAACAGCAACATATATAATTTGTGATAATGCACCTAATTTAGAACCTAAAATAATACCAGCTAAAGCACAGAAAAAATATTGTAGAGTAAAAGGAACATAAGGTATTGGAATCTTAATAAATGCCCCTACTGCCGTTAATGCTGCGAATAATGCAACCAAAATTAAATCTCTTGTATTCTTCATGAATCCTCCTGTTTTACATTATTTTACTTTTAGAATGATAATAATAGAAAACGTGAGTATTGTCAACTAAAGCCATCACCAAAATACCAAGTTTAGCATTTATGTTATCTACCTCAATATGGTAACTACCTCTTATTCTTATTTTAATTTCTAAGAAAATTCAATATAAACAAGTTTTAGTCCCTAGAAAATCACACATATAAAATAATAATTTAATATCACTATTCAATCAATGTAAAATTAACTATGTACTTGGAATGTGGCAAATATTCCACATGATATTTGTTTCCATTTATAACTCCAGGTTCATAAGCAAAACCTTCGTAAAAATAAGTATCATCTACTCTAACATATCCTGTCCCATCTGTATCATCTTTGATTTCTATTATTCCATCAATTGAAATATAATCATTCTTTATTAAATGAGGAATATCACGGATAGTATTAACAGTTTTTTCGCTTCCCTTAAACAAAACAAAAGTTATAGAACAAATTATTAGAAAAATCATGGCAATCCTCTGCATCATTTTCTTTATACCGCCAGAACAAAAAACTTCCATTAAGTTCTTTGTTCTAACTGTAGAAAAAATAAAGAACATCTTTATTGCTAATAAAATGATAAAGATTACACTTAAAGCAACAATTAATCCTATTAAAAGAATTTGAAACACATGTGTATAAATTGGTCCAATAATAAGAACTAATAATCCACTAAGCATTGTAGCAATAAAAATAAGTGTAGCTAAAATTACAATACTGAACATTAAAATCGTGGTTGATAAATCGATAGTTATAAATCTTGTATTTTTATCCTTTAAAAATTTTCTTAGAATACCTTTCAATTTCACAATAATTTACCTCTCTTTGCTCTAGAGTCTCTAAATTAAACTTTCAATTTCCTCAAATTTTAAGTAAGTAAAAGCAGAATAGATAAGTGAAAGTTCTCTCTATTCTGCTTACTATGCAATTAATTATATATAATTAGAAACGTTGAAATATAACTCTTATTGTTAATTTGTTGTTAACTTCCATCTTGTTTAACTTTTTATAAATGGAATTTGAATGCAATGAAGCCATACTGTAACATTAATTAGACAATAGGAAAGTTCAGCTATTCTATTTAAAGCTGAGTCCATGATAAGAAATTATCGAGCTATCCAGAAGAGTTAGTTTGAAAAAATTAGCTTTAGGTTTCTTTTGAAGACAGCTTATTAATTATTTACGCGCCAACTTTTTCAATGTATAATATTGTAATATAAGTCTATTTATTGTATGTAAATGTATATATTCAATTTTACCCTATAAATGTCACTTTTACCAATATATTAAGCGTAACTAATGTACTACCTGTTTTTGAGTTTTTAATACTTGTGTCAAATTTTAAATAAGACTAACGATCAAATTTTTATGGAGGATTAAAAAATGAAAAACTTTAAATTAAAAACTTTAATATTAAGCACATTATCAACGTTACTTATTACCTCAATACCAGTAACGGCAGAAACTCTACCTTCTCTTTTCTATCATTCTAATAGTCAACCTATGGTATATGTTGAACCTTCTGTAAACTCACTTTCAATTGTAGGATATTCTGATTCTATACGATTTGATAGAACATCTGATGATTTATCTAGCTTTTTCCGTCCCAATCTTGATAAATTACCTAATAATATATATCATTGGGCAAATAGCAAAGGTGCAATAGCGTATATAGGAACTGTACAATCAGGTTTTGGTGCCGGAAAACCTGGAACATTTCTTGATGGTTCTGATTGGTCATATAATGATTTCTATTTTGGAGGAACTATCGATACCCAAATGAACATAAGATCTTTTTCTGATATTCCTGACGGCTATCATACTTTAAAATTTGTTGTAGTTAATCCTGATTTTAAAGCAACCACTTCCGTAATTACTTCTTCAATAAATCTAAGGGTTTGCAGATTAAGTAAGCATATTTCAAATACTATCTTACCTGTTAACTCTAAATTAATTATTAAACTTCCAAAACCTATTGATCCAAATACTGATTTATATAATTATGTTGATGTCTATTTCAAAGATTCTGGAAACAAAACTGTGATATTACCTACATTAGGGGCAGATAATCAAACACTAACAATTACCCCTATAACTAGTAAGTTTATACAAAATACAAACTATGAACTATTTATTAGTCCTGGATTTAGATTTGCAGACTCTACAGAATCATTTGATGGAACAATTTTTGATTTTACTACCAGCGATAAAGAAGAACTTGCAACTACTAATTTTGATATTTCAAGCGAGCTTGATAAAGCCAATATACTAATTAATTCAGGTAATGCAAAAATCTCTGATTACAACTTATTCGGAATAAACGGTATTACAGAAATAAACTTAGCTGATGTAAATGAATATGTCCAAGGCAAAGATAATAGTACAATAGCCAATCTCCAAAGTAACGTAACTGCAATTAGGCTTCCTATGAATCATGTAAATATGGGCTCAAAAGTAATAAGTTATTATACAGCATTAGGTGCAACAGCAGTTACTAGTGAAAATGTTAAACCTATAAGTTCAGCAATAAAAAATGCAGTGCAACTAAAAGGAAGTAACTTAACAAAAACTGAAATATTTAAAGTAATAAATGATACATTAATTCAAATTAATAATTCAACAATTAGAATAAATAATGGACAAGGCACATTGGCAGATTATACTTTATTAGATATAACAAAAGTAACAGACTTTAATTTATCTGATATAAATGAATATGTAAAAGGAAAGGATAATACTACCAATTCTAAACTACAATCAAATGTAACAACTGTTGTAACTGCTCTTAATAGTATAAATTCTGGTTCATCAACAGTAAAATATTACACTACGTTAGGAATAACATCAGTTAATGCATCAAACATAAAATCTATAAGCAAAGCAGTAAAAAATGCAGCTAAATTAAAAGGAAGTAATTTGTCAAAATCAGAAATACTACAGGTAATTAACTCTACACGTTAAAATGTTATTGCTCGTATATATGTCCACTAGAGAAACTACATTTATTTTTGATATGGTATATAAATTTAATGTAGAAAACTATATAATAAGTAATGTAAAAATGTTCTACTATTGATAAAGTAAGTTTAGAATAAAGATTCCACACGGAGACCTTTATTAAAGGAGGCTAATATGAGCAAAGCATATTTAACAATAGATGATGGACCAACTAAAAATACAAAAGGAATCATCGATTTTCTTAATAGTAAAAACATAAAACCACTTATGTTTTTTGTCGGTGAGAATATCTGTAAAAATAGAGATATTGGAATATACGCAATTCAAAATGGTGCTATCATAGGCAATCATAGCTATTCTCACCCAGAATTCTCTAATCTTAGTCTTGATGAATGTATTTCTGAAATTGAACGCCAAGAAGAACAAGTTAACTTACTATATAAAGATGCAGGAGTCACAAGAGAATATAAGTTATTTCGTTTCCCATATGGAGACAAGGGTGGTAAAAACAAAGATGCATTACAGAAATACTTTAGAGAACATGGTTTTAGTAGAATTGATGACTCTGAAATTAAATATGATTGGTATCATGAAAATAATTTAAATACAGATTATGATGTTCTTTGGACATTTGATTTTGCAGAGTATATGTTGGAGTATGAGCCTGGATTTACCTATGATACTATTCTAAGTCGAATCAATGATGTTAATCCTAAAATAGGTGGCTCCCTATTCGCATCAAATGTACATAATATTATTCTAATTCATGATCATGAAGAAACAGATGCAGTGTGTCCAAATTATTTTTATAATCTGATAAATTATGTTTTGGAGAAAGGCGTTGAATTTGTTAATCCTAAGTTTATAATCTCCTCCTCCAATTAAGTTGTAATCATAATTCTGTTACGTATATATATTTACAGGTAGTCCATTTTGACTACCTGTTTTAGAGTTACTATATAAATAATCTAGTATAATAACACTTTCTTAACAAGCAATGTACTCTAATAATTATTCGTAAGTCTTATATATTTCTTCTTCTCGCTTTCTTGCTGCCCCTTTACTTATATAAGAACCTTCAACTACATTTGTATATCCTTTTTTCGCAATGATATTTTTAAGATATTCTAGATGTGGGCATCTATCATAGTGATAGTTATCGGTTGCCATACATGATGATAAGTGGATCACTACTTCATTTTTTTCTATACTTGTCTTACTTTTTAACTTTTTAGAGAAATGTTCTAATTTTGATGCAATACCTTTTCCACAACACCCCCCACAGGTAAAGGATATATATCTTGTATTTTCTCCATAGCCTGCAAAGACTTCATCCCTATTATAAAAAGCATTAGTACAAGCAAACCCACTACATCTTTTATGAGCAATTTCACATTGAATAATTACAACATATTTAAAATCCATAATCACAACCCCTTCTTAATATTTATTATTAAGGTCTTTAATTATTTTGCATTAAAACTTTTTAAACTTAAATTCATCTGAAGAATTTTAAAAAAACTTTGTTCTACTGGTACAAAGTTTTTAAACAATTATATCCTATAACACCTTTATGTTCAAGAAGTTACACCTATTCATTTTTAATTATCATGCTTCTCAATCCCATAATAGAGGTATTAAATATCTACACCATTATCTAAGTGCTTGCGATTTTCACCATAAAGTCGCATTACATTTTGAACATAAGCTAAAATAAAAACTAAATCTAAAGGTTAATTGCTACCTTTAGATTTAGTTTTCACTTGTTGAAATTATTCTTCTCTTTTAAACATTAAAATTGCTTATAACTTCAGTTAACTTATGAGAGGTTTCTGCTTGTCCTTGAGCTGATTTTGCTACATCTCCAATAGCACCTGTCATTTCATTTATACTATTTAAAATCTCCTCTGAATTAGTAGCTGATTGAGTAGCCGTTGATGATAGATTTTCTATAGCATGAGCAACTTGATCGATAACTAGTTTCATTTGTTTTGACGAATTAGCTATATCACTTGCCATTTCATTAATGAATTCAGCATCTTTCTCATATTGAACACCTGTAGTCATTAATAACTGATAGCTTGGTTTTACTCCTGTTTCAAGATAATCTAAAACTTCTTGTCCACCATTTGATAGATTCCTAAAAGCATCTTCAATTTTATCAACCATAGACTGAATTCCTGATACTGCCTCAGAAGATTGTTCTGCAAGTTTTCTTACTTCTTCTGCTACAACTGCAAAGCCTTTTCCTGCCTCCCCTGCTCTAGCTGCTTCTATAGCTGCATTAAGCGCAAGAAGATTTGTTTGTTCTGCTATAGAACCGATGGAATCTGCCATGATAGTAATTTCTTTAACAACTTTACCATCATCTATTGCCTTTAATATATTGCCACGAGTCCTCTCGTATATAGCATTTCCTTCTTCAATATTTTTTGTAGCCTTTTTCTTAATGTCAGAAGCTCTATTTTTAATTTCTACTGCAGACTTAAAGCTTTCATTAGCTTTATCATTTAATTTTTCTGTTGTATTTCCAATTTCTTCAGTTGAAGCACTAACTTCTTGTGTTGTTGCACTTAACTCTTGAATTCCTTTATTGATTTGTTCCGTAGCTTGATTTACCATATACATTTTTGAAGATACTTCCTCTGTAGTAGCAGATAATTCCTCACTAACAGCTCCTATATCGTTAGAACTCCTTATAGCTTCAGATATAAGTAACTTCATATTATCTTTTGACTTGTTCAATGCTTCAGCAATATTTCCAATTTCGTCTTTGGAATTAATATCTATATCCTTTGTTAAATCTCCATTTCCTAGGTTCTCTGCAAACTTGCCAACTTTCTTCAAGTTCTTCGAAAGACGGATTGATATTAATAATCCTAATATTAATGAAATAATAAAAGCACCTACACTTATTATAATTATAATATTTTTAGTTGTATTGAATATTGACTTGTTAAACTCATATACACCATCAGCTTCACCATCTATTATTAAACTAAGATCATCCAATGCTGAAAATAATCTTTCAATAGTTTGTGAAGCCTTTGAAAGTTGTATTGCTGCTAATGGATAATCTCCTTTTTTAACAGAATCCGCTAGCCTATCTGACATAGTTAAAAACTCTTTTGCTGACCTATCAATTTTTTCTAAAGTGTCTATATCTTTTTGTGCATCTTCAGGACTTTTGAATGCTCTAGCCATTTCATTTGCAGTCTTTATTTTATCAAACGCTTCGTTACCTCGCTTACTTAACTCTCCAACCTCATTAATTAACTGTTCATTTCTACTATCAGTTTTTGATTCATCGTGAGCTAATTCAATTAAATCAGTCTTAATACCTGAATAACTTTCTCTTAGCTTATTAACTTCTTTTATCGTTGCTATATTGTAATCATGTAAAGTAGCAGTATTCATATTAATTAAACTCATATTAAATATACCTATGAGACCTGTAATTGCTATGAAAAATGCCAGTAGAATCACTAGTGCTATTAGTTTTGTTGAAATTTTGAACTTTTTATAAAACTTTATCATTTGTAACTCCTCCATCATAAATTTAAAAATATATTTTTGTGTTACAGCCAACTGATATATATCATTAAATGTTAAGTATTGTAACCTTTAACCATTTTAATTTTACATGTATTTACCAACTACTATAACTAAGTTTTGAATCTTCACCTTTAACTTATCGATCAATTTCGACACTTATTTATATGGTTTTAATAAGTTTTTGAATTATATAAATATTTTAATTAAATTTTTCACTGAATACCTCTTAATTCATTACTTCTGCTATGATTTTTTTAAACTTAATTACCATAAGTAAAGATAAAAATTAAAATTTATATTCATAAGTGAAAGTTCTTATTTTCATAAAATATCTTATATATTTTTTCATTATTGAGTAATTATGTAAACCAAGCTAATATAAAATTAAAAACATTAAGGGGGATTTAAATATGAAAAAAAGAATTATTTATTTATTAATGGCATTTTCTACATACATATCTATTCTATCAACTACAGTATTTGCAGAAACTACTCCTTTACCTGAAGTTCAAAATACTTTTTCTGAAAATATACGAACAAATGGTAGCTTTGGCACTTCAACACTTTTAACTCTTAGAAACAAATTAATTAAAAAAGTAAGATATGTAGATACTCTATTTGATAACTACATATTAGACAAAGATATCACCTATAAAACAGCTATTAATTATCTATGAGAGAATGAAAACTTACTCTTAGATGTATATAGTCCAGATGGTGATGCAAAAAGAAATAAAGCTGTGATAATCTGGGTTCATGGCGGTGGGTTATCCATGGGAAATAAAGATGAACAAGATTGGTTTCATACTATTTATTCTAAATCATTTGCAAAGAAAGACTATGTTACAGTTAATATTAATTACAGGCTAAATCCTAATCCCGATAGCGATTGGAATGGAAGTATGAAAAATGCAATAGAGGATGTAGTATCAGCTATTGATTGGATAAAAGCTAATAGTAAAAAGTATAGTATAGACAAAAATAACATAATACTTGCTGGCTACTCTTCTGGCGCTGAAATAGTAACAAATGTAGTATATGGAACTTATGTTGACGTTTGGGATAGACGAGGCGTATCTGGAGTTGTAGACATTTCTGGGAACAGGCTGTTTTGGGGAAATGCTATCAAAACACTCCTCCATGTGTTATTATTCATGGAACTATTGACGATATAAACCCTATTTCAGCAAGTGAACTTCTTGTAGATCAATTAAAGAAAAGCAATATAAGATGTGAGCTAAATGCTATTGAAGGAGAAAATCATTTCTATGAAAATGATTCTAACAGTTATTCAAAAATAGAAGAGATTATAACTAAATTCTTATATAATAATGTAATCAAAAAATAAGTCTTTGCTATTATAATACAAGTTTTCAATGAAATCTATGGATACATAGCATAAAGAATAGCAAAAACTTCTTCGGTAGTAAAACCACTACTCTGTATATCTATTTATAAAAAATATACACTTTTCTGTAAAGTGTATATTTTTTATACTATTATAAATTTATATAATTTTATCAATAAATATCCGAGAATTGAATACTTACCTTCTCTGTTGAATCACTGATAAGCCCTAACTGAGAAATGTTATTTTCCTTTTCTGTTATCTTATTTGGGAGTTTAATAATAAATTCACTTCCCTTTCCAAGTACGCTATTAACAGATATTGTTCCATTATGAAGTTCAACTAACCCTTTTACTAAAGATAAACCTATACCGCTACCTTCATTCTGCCTCATTGTTGATTTATCCACTTGTACAAATCTCTCAAAGATTCTGTCAATCATATTCTCTGGTATTCCTATTCCCGTATCACTTACAGAAATATATACAAAATTTTCATCAGAAGTTATGCTTATTTTGATTTCACCTCCTGGTTTTGTGAACTTTATCGAATTAGATAAGATATTTAAAATTATCCTTTCTATATTATATGGATCACAGGCAATAATTTTTTTATCAATATTTGTATTAAAATATATCTTTAATCCTTTTTTCTCTACATAATCTCTTATAGAAAAATATGTTTCTTCTAATATATTTATGATGTCGGCATTTATAAGTCGTACCTCAAAACTTAATGAATCTATCTTAGTAATATCTATGACATTCTCAACTAATCTAATAAGTCTATTACAATTTTGCTGTATCATATTTGAATACTTTGATAAAGCTTTAATTGGGCAACTACTGTTTTTATTTGTTACATTTATCATTTGGTTTGCTGTATATATGATGTTAATAGGTGTTCTAAGTTCATGAGAAATATTAGCAAAGAATTCTAATCTATCCTTTTCTAAAGCTTCTAACTTTCTATTTATCTCCACTAACATTTTATTATTTATATATTGTCCTAAAAAATTTGAATAACTATTTATTGACATGATAACAGAGAAAATAGTGCATATAACTACTGAAATAAGCACACCCATCCACGCATTATGTGGTAGCCCTTCAAATCTTACTCTAATTAAAAAACCTATTGCTCCAGCGATTAAAGTAGTAACACTTATTTTGGGTGGAATCAATAATACCCAAGCAAAAACAAAACAAGAAATTATATATGGAGAAATTTGCCCCGATACTGCTAAATTATTTACTGAATTATTTGCACATATTACAACAAAAATAACATTAAATAAGTAATAAGTCTTTTCCAACATTCTGAATATATTATATTTGTCTTTAAATTTATAAAATAATACCCATAGCAAAGAAAAAATTACGGCAAATACATGAAGTAAAAATATGTTCGATAATTGTTTAATATCATTTTTTCCTAGTACTATATCAAATATATCGATTACAATTTGAATAGAAGAAAATATAAATACAGCTACAATAGGTTTGTTAGTTCTAGAAACATTTAAGTTTATCCTCTTTTTTTCAAATTCAATAATTTCTTCCTTGGTTAATCCACTATTTTCTATAATAAATATAAATTTTTTTATTTTTCTAAGCATATTATTCTCCTAAAATATTCTCTACAGCTATAATATACCATATCTTTAAAAAAATATGTATTAGTTTGAGAAATTTGTTATATTAATAAATAATACTATTCCTTATATGTGTTTTTTAAATATAAAACTATGCATATTTACCTAACATTACTGTAAATACGCATATATTTTATAGTTAAAAATCTTATATTTTTAACTTTATGTTATAAAATATCCTAACGAATTTAATTTTATTATCAAATTACAAAAGTTATCTTAGGAGGCAATAATAATATTTTTATTTTAAGAGTTAATTTTAGATTTTACAGTTCATATAATTGTTATATAGTAATAAGAATATTTAGGAGAGAGTTATTGTTTCATAAAAAAAATAAAGTAGTAAATGTTCTCAAGGTTATTAATAATGTCCAAGTTTCGGATAATACTACCGATGATAATTTACAAACTAAAGACATTACTGGTGGTAATGGATTTAACACTTTTTTCAAGCACTTTAAAAAATACTATTCTTTCATTATTGAGATTGGAAAAAACAACTTTTCTTTAGCTTCAAAATTAAGTAGTTTTAATGTAATATTACATCATCGCTCTCAGCTTATAAAAGAAAAGTCAAAGGTTGTTGCTGAAGCAGCTCAATCAACATTGGCAGCAACGGAAGAAACTAATGCTAGTATTAACGAAGTTACCAATGTTTTAGCTAAGTATACAACAACTTCTGAAAAAGTTGCTGAAGAAACAAAAAAGTTATTAGAACTTAATGCACAAAATACTTGTAATTTAGATGATGCTATTTCCACCAGTAGTAAAACAATACTGAAATCAGAAGAGTTAGTTGAAACTATGGAAAACCTGCAGTTAGCCCTTAGAGAAATTAATTTTATAGTTAATGGTGTACATCAAATTGCTGAACAAACAAACCTTTTATCCTTAAATGCATCTATTGAAGCTGCTAAAGCAGGGGATGCTGGCAAGGGTTTCGCTGTTGTTGCAGATGAGATTCGAAAACTTGCAGAAAATACAAAAGAGAAATTACAAGCTATGAATGAATTTACTAATAAAATTTCTTTAACCACAAAAGAAAGCCTTGCTAAAGTGCAAGATACAATATCTTCAGTAACTATAGCAAACAAAAAAATTACTGCTGTTCATAAATCCTTTGATTCAAGTAATGCTAAGTTAATAAAGGTAGCTTCTGATGTAGATGAGTTTTCAACTTCTATCACTGATATCATGGCTTCCGTTGAGCAAATTAATGCTGCAATGAGTATGATTGGAAGTGACGCAGAAAAGTTAACAATAGAATCAAATACTCTTGAATACGAGGCTAATCAACTAAATTCTTTAGGTGAACAAGCTAATGACGCCATTGATCTTGCAAAACAAATTACTGCTAGTACAGGTAATCTATTTTCACATAGCCTATACCAACTAACAAATGAGGATTTTAAAGCTTACCTACTAAGTTCTATAAGTAATCATAAAAAATGGGTTAATGAACTACACCGTATGTCTCAAACTAATACAATTGAACCTTTACAATTAGACGGAACACAATGTGCTTTTGGTCATTTTTACAACTCTATCAAACCATATAACAAAGAAATTCATCCTATTTGGGATAGTATAAACAAAGATCACCTTGATCTTCACGATATCGGTCATGATGTTATCAATGCAATAAAGAAAAAAGATGATGCAGATAAAGAAAAGAAACTTCAACTTGCAGATAAACTTTCTAATAGCGTTATATATAAATTACAGCAAATACTTAGAATCCTCAGAGATAATCCAGACATTATAATTTTTTCAGAATTAAATTAATCTATTTAATGAATTTATACTAAGCAATTTACTAAATTTTTAATCTTATAGTAGTAGAAGCCAGTGGATTGTTTTACTCTCCACTGGCTTCTACTGTTACTTAAAAGTTATAACTTTAACATTTCAAGACATTAAGCTTATTCTAAACTACTCTAAATTAAAGTGCTTATTTGTTTCCTCAAATTTTTTAACTTTATCATTTAAGTTAAAAATACTGCGATTAAGATTTTCAATATCTTGTAATTCTTGAACAGTTGTTGCACTTATTTCTTCAACTGCTGCTGCAGACATCTCAATTATAGATGAGATATGCTGAATATTTTGTAATACCTCTTCTTTATGGTAAGAGATTTCATTAATAGCCTTAGCCTCAGTATCAGTATTATCTATGACACTATCAATGCTATTTTCAATTACCCTTAGAGATTGTTTTGTATCATCCATAGTTTCAGTTGTTATCCTCATAGTTTTATCCATAGCATCCATAGCATTTCTAGTAGTCATTATGACATCTACAATATCTGAAACAATCAATTGAATCTGATTTGCTGCAACACCACTAGCTTCAGCTAACTTCCTAATCTCCTCAGCAACAACTGCAAAGCCTTTTCCTTGTTCCCCTGCCCTAGCTGCCTCTATAGCTGCATTTAATGCTAGTAAATTTGTTTGTTCAGCAATTGTAGTAATGGTAGTTAAAATACTACTAATATCACTACTTTTTTCACTTAAAACAAAAATATCACTATTAATCTTTTTATTCTCGCACAAGTTACCCTCTATTGCTCCCTCAAGCTGCTGAATTTGAGATATACAATTATTTGAACTATCTTGCATCAATACCACGCTTTGTTTTGTTCTCGATACATAATCTATCATTTTGTCTAATAAACTAGATAAGTCTTGAGTTATTTTTAGAGATGTCGCTACTTCGTTAGCTTGATCAGTTGCACCATTTGCCACTTCTTCAATTGCCTTAGTAACCTCTTTAGACGAATTTGCAATCATCTCTGAATAACTTGTCAACTGTTGGGATTCGTACATAACATCATCACATATTTTAACTGTATCCTTGATTGAATCTCTCAAATTATTTACCATGATACTAAAATTCCTAAACAGTACTTTAAATTCACCTTTATATCTATCATCAAATTTTATATTTAAATTCCCCTGTGCAACTCGCTGTGTTAAAACCACTAAATCATTTATCGGTTTTACTACATCTTTAGAAATGATTAAAACTACGAAAGTAAATAATATCACAATAACAATGGCACTAGCTAATTGAATGTCATGTTGAAGTTGTAGTTTTTTCTCACTAGTTTTTTCTAATGCAACAGTTACATCATTTGATCTTTTAAGAAGTTCGTTGCTATTCTCCTTGATATACTGTAGTGCACTTTCATCTTGATTTAATAACACCTTATCTGTGGCTTTTTTAAACTCTATCCATATTTCATTAATATCAGCTGCATAAACCTTATCATCACCTATATCTGATATTGTTACCTTTTCTCCTGAAGCGGAAGTAATTTCACCACCATATAAAAAACCTGATAGAGTCTCATCATACAATGCTACAGAAGCTGATAATTCTTTCTTTACAGCCTCAATCTCTGTCCCCTCTAATTTATCCTTGGAAAAAAGTAAAAAAACATTTTTACTTATTCTTTGAGATAACATTCTCTCACGTCCAGCAACATTAATGAGCAATGCATCATTCTTCTGCAAACGACTTACAAAAAAACTTGAACTGATACTTATTAAACTTAAAACTACAATTAATGATATTGATAAAATCAATTTAGTTTTTATTTTCATAGAACTTCCCCCTGAAGTTATAATAATCTAAGAAATTATCCCTATAATATCATAATTCACAGCGGAATACTCGATGTAAGTTTTGCCATTGATTAATTATATACAATTAGACTAAGGTATATATGTTTTGATTAAAAATGTACACGGCTTTTATCAACGTGATATGAATAAGTGTAGAAATATTATTCAAAATTATATATATCTTTTAATTAAAACTCTGCATTGATTCCATCAACAATATATATATTTAATATAGAAATATTATTGGAGCTTATATAATAAATATTTTACCTTAGAAATAAAATGCAAATCCCAATTTATTAAGTTATATAATTTATAATTCTTTTGTGGTAAAATTAAGGTGTTGTTGATAAAGATTCCTTTTCTTTATTAATACCTTTTCTTATTACTAAAAAATATACAGTATCCCAAAGTAAGGAGGACGATTTTATGGGTAGACCTGCATTTTATGCGTAGCAGAGGCTATTGCATAAATAAAATATGATTTATTTCTATAAAAAATTCTATTTCCAAAATAGGTTTTATTATAGAATAAAACTATCAAATAGCCTTTGCTCAATCCTTAAAAGTTTAAATATTATTTAGGAGGAGCATAATGAGCTATATAAAGGCAACAGACGTTTTACCAGAAGAAATATTATTATTAATCCAACAATATGTTGATGGTGAATATTTATATATTCCAAGAAAAGAAACAAACAAAAAATCTTGGGGTGAAAATACTAATAGTCGAAAGGAACTTTCCTTGAGAAATTCCAACATATACAATGATTATCGTAAGGGGTTGAACATCAAAAACCTTTCAAGCAAATATTTCTTATCTGAAAAAAGCATACAGAGAATTATAAGACAATCTAATAGATGAACTTAAGTGCTTTATATCCTAACAGGGTATGAAGCATTTTTATTTCTCATTTATGTTTGAGATATATTTAGTATACTCATCATGCTAGACTATATATATATCAAATACAATAAAGGAATGATAGATATGAGTTTAGAAGAAATGAGTTCTTTTTTTACTAAAAGGGTTGAAGATTATGATAATCACATGATTAATGAAGTTGAAGGTTGCAGAGACGGCTATGAAAAAATAGCGGAATTTGTCCCATCAACGACTAACAACTTGTTAGATTTAGGTTGTGGAACAGGTCTTCAGTTAGAAAAAATATTTAATAAACTTCCCAACCTTAAAGTTACTGGCATCGATATTACCAAAGCCATGTTAGATAAGCTAAAAGAAAAATATGAAACTAAAGATTTATACTTGATAAATGCAAGCTATTTTGATTATGATTTTGGCATTGAGGTTTATGATACAGCAATCTCATTTCAGACACTTCATCACTTTTCTCATAAAGATAAGAGGACTTTGTTTGAAAAAATATATACAACACTTAAAACTAACGGTTTCTACATAGAAGGTGATTATATGGTACAGTCACAAGAAGAAGAAGATTTTTATTATGCAGAAAATAAAAGACTTCGTGAAGAAATGGGAGTTATGGATGGCTTTTTTCATTATGATACTCCTTGTACTATTGAAAATGAGATTAACTTGTTAAAATCTGTAGGCTTTTCACAAGTTAAAAAACTTTGGCAAAAAGATAACACAGTCATTTTGGTAGCTAAAAAATAATCTCTTCCACTCTTTTTTAGTTGAGAAACTCATGATTATAAATCATATATGCAAGAAACCTAATTAACAATTATGCATACGTTAATTAGGTTTCTTTTCTATTTGATGCTATATTAAATTTTCTTCAATAATCTAATTATAATTCTAATCTATTTGCTATAATCTAATTTTATTATATCTTAAATCTATTTACCATTTCATTAAGTTTTTCTGCAAGGGCAGCTTGATTTTGTGCTGTTGTTGCTACTTGTTCTATAGCTTTTGTAGTTTCACTTATACTATCTTTTATTGTTTCAGCTTCCAATGCTGATTTTTGTGCAATTTGTGCTGTATTTTGAACTGCTTCATTTACTTGCCCTATTGTAGATGTAAGTTCTTTTGACATAACAGCTATCTCATCTGACATTCTTGTTACAAATTCTGAATCACAATAATACTGCTGTCCAATTTTCTCCATAGTCTCTAGTTGAGGATCCACATTCTCATGAATAAAGTCTAACACTTCCTTACTATTGTCTGAAAGATTTCTAAATGCAGCTTGCACCTTAGTAATAGTGCTTTGAATATTAGAAACTGCTTCTGCTGATTGCTCTGCAAGATTTCTAACTTCATCAGCTACAACCGCAAAGCCTTTTCCTTGATCTCCAGCCCTTGCAGCTTCAATACTAGCATTCAGTGCAAGTAAATTTGTTTGCCCTGAAATCCCAGCAATAGTCTCTGCCATTAGTTTTATATCTTCAACTATTTTTCCATCCTTTATTGCTTTTAACCCATTTTCTTTTTTCTCATTGTACAAGTTTCTTGTTTCTTCAGCTGATATCTTTCCTTGTTTTTGTACTTCTTGTGCTCTTTCTTTTGATTGGTTTGCACTATTATTTCCATCTGTTGCTTTATCAGCTAAAAGATTAACACTAAAATCCACCTCTTGAATAGATGCACTTATCTCCTCTGATGCAGAACTAGTTTCTTGAACATTATAAGCTATATGCTCTACTGCATTTTCTATTTTATCAGCTTTTACAGTAAGTTCTTCTACTGTAGCTGAAAGCTCTTCACTGGAATCACTAATGCTCTTAGATTTCTCTAATATTTGCTTAATAAGTCCAACGAATTCTCCTCTCATATTGTCAAAAGCCTTAGAAAGTTGTCCTATTTCATCCTTCGATTTTAATAAAGAATCTAATTCCTTATCATGTGTTAAGTCAAGATTCTCTAATTTTTTCATTATTGCTGTAATTTTAACTATAGGCTTTGCAATGATGTTCCCAAGACCAAAAGCAACTACTCCAGATAATACCATTCCCAATATGCTAAATAGTCCAATTATTTTCATAAGCTTATTAGATTGAGCTAATATCTCTGATGAAGGAGCTGCCACCGCAAATATCCAACCATTTGAAAGATGTGTAAATGTTAGATTTTTATTTATATTTTTATATTTATATGAACTTAACTTCTCAGAAACTGAGCTTTTATTCATATCTTCTGTAATTGATTTGAATATTCCATTTTCTATAGTTCCAAAATTTTCATTCATACTAAACTCTGGATGTGACAAAACATTGTGCTTTTCATTTAATAAAAATGCATACCCTGTATCATAAGCTTTAGTATCTTGTACAATTCCTTGAATACTCTTGAAATCAATATCCATACCAACTATACCAATTGATTTTCCATCTTTATAAATTGGTACCACATAGGAAATCATCTGAACATTTATATTAGAATTTAAATATGGATCTAGCCACACTGGTTTTCCAGCATTAACTGGTATGTAATACCATCCCACATGTGCTGTATCACTTGGATCATATTTGCTAAAATCTGTTGGAACTAGTTTTTCAAATTCACTGTTAGCATTTGGTTTAGAGTAGAAAACTCCAGATGTTGGTGGAGTAAGTTTTGGATTAAACCTTATGTAAAATGTCATAGCCCCTTCTGTATTTTTACCAAAGGCTTTAGCTATTTCTTCAATACCATTTTGGTAGTTTTGCAAATAATTCAAATCAGTGCTAAACTTATTCACATCATCTAAATTTTCAACAACAATATCTCCTAAAGTGTTTACTGATTGCTCAATATTAGAAATTGTTCCGTTCAGTTCATTGGTTTTCTTCTCACAAATTAATGTAAGCTTCTCTTTTGAATTTGTCTCAGCAACGTTTGTTGAGTTTGTAATGCTTATAGATCCGATTAATAATGCAATTAAAACTGAACTTATAACTATTGCGAAAAATATTTTAAATTTTATACTTTTCATAAAATCCCCTCACCCTACTTGATAAATAAAATTAATTTGCACATGTTTTAAAATTTTTATATCTTTGCCTCCCCTTCTTTGAATAAAGTTCAATATATGTAATTTAATGGCTTTGATATATGTAAATAGAACTTACTTTTTTCCTTAATAAATTTTATCTTAAGTATTATAAGTAAGCTTTCAATAATAAAATATTTTCTTAGAACTTTCCCAATACTTCACATAAATCAATATAATAATAAAAAAGTCTAATTCAAGAAATTATTAGCTATATAGCATAAAAATCTTTGCCTCTACAGTTAAATTATCGAAATTTTAAACGTTCCCTTTACACTAATAGAACATTTATGTGATATTATTCATATATATATTTTTAATGTAAAATATGCTAGTATAATTAAAATCTTTAAATTTATTGTACAATTATACATTTGATTGCTTGAAACGTCAATATTTCTAGACCTTTTCTAAATATTTTCCTTGCATTCTATTATATTTATCTTCAACTTACCAATATTTTTCTATAATCATCTAATAAAAAATTACACTGACAAGTTTATATCAATGTAATTTTTTAAAGCTATACCTCTTTTCCAAAAACATATCTTGACATAATGTTCTTACTAGAACCTAAATAAATTAAACGTTCTATTCTTTCTTCTATCTTACCTTTTCTTACTTTCCATAAATTATCGTCGTCTATAACTAAAGCATCAAATTCATAACCACCTTCAAAACTGCCAACTTTTCCAAAGAATTTTCCTCCACCCTTTGTCGCTAAATAAAAAACTTCTGGTATAGTAAGTGACATTTCATCTTCTCCATAACACACTTTTCTAAGCTTTGATACTTTCACTGCACAGGACATAACAGAAAGCATACTCAAAGTCTCTCCACCAGCAATATCAGACCCAAGCCCTAATGGTGCATTATTTTTTAATAACTTACTAATTGGTGATATTCCACTTGATAGGTTGATATTTGAGCTAGGACAATGTGCTATAAATACTTGGTTCTTAATGATTTTACTTATTTCTTCTTCCGTTAAATGGACACAATGAGCCATTATTGTTTTGGTTTTTCCAAAAAGATTGTATTTATCATAAACAGCGCCGTAACTTTCACAATCAGGATGTAACTCTCCTACCCATTTAATTTCATCAGTATTTTCAGATAGATGTGATTGAACTGGTATTGAATTATTTATTGCAATATCACCTAAAGCCTTCATTAATGAATCAGAACAGGTTGGTACAAATCTTGGAGTAATTATAGGCTTAACAAATTTATATTTATTATGGCAACTTTCTATCCATTGAATAGTAGTTCTTATTGATTCATCAGCATTTTCTTTTAAAAAATCGGGACAATTTCTATCCATGTTCACCTTTCCAACATAAGAAATTATCTCCTTACCCTCTAAAAGTTCCATTAAAATTTCCGTAGCTTCTTGATGGATTGTCCCAAAAATAACTGCTCTTGTCGTACCTTCAGTATATAATTCATTTACAAATTCTCTATAAACCTTTTCTGCATAATCTTTATTACTAAACTTTGCTTCCTCAGGAAATGTATAAGTTTCGAGCCAAGGTAACAATTCTTTATCATATCCTATTCCCCTTATAGCAAATTGCGCACCATGAGTATGCAAATCTATAAAGCCAGGAATAATCAATCTATCGCCATAATTTTTTATATTGAAATGCTTATATTTATCTGGCAAATCTTTATATACGCCTTCTACATAATTTCCATCAACTACAATATATCCATTTTCAACCATCTCAAAAGAATTGCAAGTTTCAGTATAAACAATATTCCCTTTTAAGATTTTTATAATCTCCTCTGTAGTTTCCATCTTCTCATCCCCTTGGTTTTAATAGATACTATCTGCAACTTGAATATTTATCACTTTATTATGATTTAGATATTTATCATCCTATATTATGTCTCAATAGTTGTTTTTGTCCGTCTCTTATATATTTTTTTCCATACCTTAAATCTTTACAAATGAAACTGTGTCCAAGTTACAGTAATGAACTTTATCTTTTACGATAGAATTTAAGGTTACTATTCTTTTTTAGGTAAAAATAAAAAGTCACCACTAATTATTATGTGATGACTTCATTGCCAAATAAAATTTTATATAGTCAAATTTGTTTAACAAATCCAAACTTATTAATGTTTGTATAATAGCACTTACCAATCCCCTTGTCAACATTCGAAAGAATTCACTATAGAGTATTCTTTACTAAAATTCTGTAACTCCTATTCTATTTTATAAAAGCGATACAGGTAGGTTCACTAACAGCAATTGCTGAATGAAATTTTATTGAACCATCAAAAATATTACGTTTAAAAATGCTAACACTATCACTATGCTCATTAGCTACAAATAAATAGTCCTGCGTTGGTGCTAAAGCACAATCTCTTGGCCACTTTCCCTCAGTGCTAATAATATTAACTAGAGTTAATTTACCACTAACGTCATCTATTGAAAAATAAGCAACACTATTATGGCCTCTATTAGTTATATAAAGATAATAAAAATCCTTGCTCATCACTATAGCTGCACACTGATTATTCTCTACAAAGGAATCAGGAATTGTTGATATATTCTGGATAAGGGTAAACACCTTATAGTCACCCTCGTGCTTATAAACACTGACAGTCGATGATAATTCATTTACCACATATATTAAGTTTAAATCTTTATGAAAAACAAGATGTCTTGGTCCTGAACCTGCTTCACAAAGTAGTCTACTATACTCAATATATTTATCCTGGTGCTTTTCATAAAATATAACTGCATCAATCCCTAAATCAACCACGGAAATCAAAGCATTGTCTGGTGTAGGAGAAACAAAATGGATATGTGCAGCTTCTTGGCGCTTAGGGTTTACTCCATACCCCTGATGTTTAATTGTTTGTTTTTCTTCAGAAACCTTCCCTGCCATCTTCACTGAATGAATGGACATATCTCCTGAAGAATAATTGCAGACAATTAACTCCTCATTATACCTTGCTAAATGGCATGGATCATCACCTTTAGTTAATTGACTTTCCTTATAATGAAGCTTTATGTCGTCATCTAAAAAATATCTTCCAACAGCACCAGCTTTAGTTTCACTAACTACATAAACACTGCTGCTAGGATAATCTACTATCAAATAGGACGGATTCTCAAGCTCATCATAGGTCTTTACTAGTTTTGCTTTTACATTATGCTCATCAAAATCATACTGATAAATACCTGATTTTTCTTTGTTGGTATAACTACCGATTAAAATTTTTCGCATTGCTTTCTCCTGTAATATAAAGATACTAATAGTTTTTCAATATCGTTCAATACTATGTAAAATAACCATTAGTTTTAATCTTTTATCTTTCTACATGTTTTCATTATAATAAAACTCATCCTAATAAAAACTTTAAATTTTAAGCTGTTATTAGAGTATACTATAAGTTTGTCTTCAAATTGTCACAAGCATTGTAGTTCTATAATGACTTTTGCGCTATAATACAATCATGAAATTCTCCACCAATCTGACCACAACACCATGAACCATATTTAATCTCCCTAATAATAAAGTTATTATTCCAAAACAATTCTTTAATCTTATCCTCAGAATGTCCAAAACCACTTTCTGGTGTATCTCTATCCAAGGTACATGAATAATCATCTACAGAATATTTCATCTTCAAAACAGCCTTACCTTCTTCCATCTGTTTCTTTGAAAAATCATTAATTATATTTAAAGCTACAATAATTGTTCCATTTTCTTTTAAAACCCTGTTTGATTCTTTTAAATATGAATTAATATCGTCTATATACATATGTGTAAAAACAGACCATAAAATTACACTGTCAATTGAACTTCTCTCAATAGGTAACTTAATTTCTTGAACTTTTAGCTTACCCTCTTTTGCATAGGCTCCATTATATACATCAAGAAACTGAAAATAAAAGTTTTCCTTCACAGCTGATATGTTCTCTGAACAATATGAAAGAAGTTCTTTGTTATTATCAATGCCTATATATTTTCCTTCTTCATTTAAATAATCTAGAAAATGAATTGCAATTCTTCCACAACCACAACCTAAATCTAATATCTTATCCACAGGTTTAATATTAAGCCAGTTGATAATCTCTTCGGCTTGTGATTTTCCTAAGTTAAAATAATCATCTTTATCTTGAAAAGGCCCAACCCAGTTTCTTATATCTGAATCTGGAATAAATCTTTTTAAATGTATCATTGTATTTCCCCATCACTACTTATGAAAATTTTTACTATATATTCATGCTACTCTAAAATTAAATCAATTTCAAATTAAAGATTTTATCTAAATTTTCACCTTGTAAATTCTAGTCAATGAACTAGAATATAATTAACCAACTAAGTCAATGCCATTGGGATAAAAAATTCTTAATAAAAGTTTCAAATTCTTAGTACCTTATGAATGGAGGTAAATTATTTTGAATGAAAAGTTTTTAGCTTTACCAGAAGAAAAAAAACAAAGAATTATCAACTCTGCTATGCAAGTTTTTTCTAAAAATGAGTATAAAAGAGCTTCTACAGATGATATTTCCGCTTTAGCTGGTATCTCCAAAGGTCTACTTTTCTACTATTTTCATAATAAAAAATCCTTGTATTTATATATATATGAATATAGTGCAGAAATCGCTAGAACCAACATATGTAATGAAAATTATGAAAAAATAGATGACTTTTTTGAACTACTTTTTCATTCTATGAATGCTAAAATGAAAATACTAAAAACAAATCCATATATATACGACTTCTCCTTAAGGGCATATTTTGAAACCGACAAAACTGTGAGAGAAGATATATCTATGTACAATGAAACAGCTATTAATTCTAGCTTTGAAAAATATTTTAAAAATATAAACTTTAATAAATTTAAAACTGAAGTTAATCCTGAACATATACTTAAGATGGTTTACTATATGTTCGACGGATATATGCGCGAACAAGCAAGAACAGGAATGAAAGACTTAGAAATTATTAAAGCCGATATAACTTCATGGCTTCAAATAATAAAAAATAGTGTCTACAAGGAGGCATATCTTTAATGAAAATCATCGAACTTAACCACATAACAAAAGATTACGGAGATGGTAAAGGTGTTTTCGATATATCCTTTTCTGTTGAAAAAGGCGAAGTATTAGGCTTTCTAGGACCAAACGGAGCAGGTAAAACTACAACCATACGTCATCTTATGGGCTTTAGTCACCCAGACAAAGGAAGTTGTAGCATCGATGGTCTAAACTGTACTACTGAATCAGCAGAAATTCAAAAAAAACTTGGTTATCTTCCTGGCGAAATCGCTTTTATGGATGATATTACAGGAATGGAATTCATCAAATTTGTAGGCTCTATGAAAGGTATGAAAGACTACTCAAGAGCTGAAGCCCTTATTAAAAAATTTGAACTAAACCCTAAGGGAAGAATCAAGAAAATGTCCAAAGGTATGAAACAAAAAATAGGCATAGTATGTGCCTTTATGGCAGAACCAGAAATATTAATTTTAGATGAACCAACTAGTGGTTTAGATCCTCTTATGCAAAATAAATTTGTAGAGCTTATTTTAGAGGAAAAAGCAAAGGGTACAACTATACTTATGTCTTCTCACATGTTTGAGGAAATAGAAAGAACTTGTGATAGAGCTGCCATCATTAAAAGTGGAAAGATTGTTGCTGTTGAAAATATATCTACGTTAAAAGAATCTCGTTGTAAAACCTATATGATAACTTTGGAAACTCCACAAATGGCAGAGACCTTTTCAGAAGAACCCTCGATTTCTGATAAGGTAACAAAAGTTGAAAATAACCTTGTAACACTATCAATCCAAGGCGATATAATGCCTTTTATTGAGACAATGACACGCTATAAGGTAGTTAGCCTTAATATCGCAACACTAAGTTTAGAAGAATTATTTATGCATTATTACGGAGGTGCTAAAAATGATTAGTTTTCCATTATTGAAAAGAGAAATTAAAGCTAATTATAAATTACTTCTTATTTTTATGGGTGTACTTACAATGTACGTTTCAATGATTGTATATATGTTTGACCCTAAAATAGGAGAAACTCTACAGGCATTTGAAGAATCAATGCCTGGGGTTATGGCAGCTTTCGGAATGAGCAATATGGGAACGACTTTAACAGAATTTCTAACTTCATACTTGTTCGGATTTTTACTTCTTATATTTCCAATGATATTCGAAATAATTTTATCTAATAAATTAATTGCTCGCTATGTGGATAGAGGATCAATGGCATATATCCTTGCCTCACCTAATTCAAGAAAAAAGATTGCCTTTACTCAAGGTTTATTTTTAATAAAAAGCATTGCCATCTTGCTAACTTATACAATGATAGTTGGAATAGTAACATCGGAAATCGCATTTCCAGGTTCTCTAGATATTCCAAAATATATTCTACTACATGTAGGACTTTTATGCTTGCATATAGCAATCAGTGGCCTAGGCTTCCTTACTTCTTGTTTATTTAATGATACAAAATTCTCCTATGCTATCAGTGCTGGAGTCCCAATTGGTTTCTACCTTATTCAAATGTTAGCAAACATGGGTGGTCACTTAGAAAATTTAAAATATATAACAATTTTTACTTTGTTTGATACAGATAAGCTTATAGCAGGTGATGCCAATGGTATATTTATGATATTAATTTTATTAGTATCAGGACTCATTCTTTATGCTGCTGGAATATGGCAATTTAATAAAAGAGATTTACCATTGTAGTCCTAAAATTATTTGCTCGTTTCCTATAGGCTATATATCCAAATGATAGAACATTATTAAGTTTTAAACTAGCAGTATATACGCCTTATAAAAAATAAGATTCATCAAAAATATAATAAAGTAGCTATATCAAAGGTATCCTTAAACTGTTGATATAGCTACTTTATTTAAAAATTCTAACCTTAAGTTTAAATTTATACTCCCTGACTTCTTATCTTTCTAGCATCTTATAAGAATAAATCCATGCAATTTTATTTTTCCCCTGTAGCTTGTTTTTTATTTTTTCCCATAAGATAAAGCCCAAATATTTCTAAACCAATAGCGATTCCCAAACCTACTCCTGAAACAAAATGAGGTAGGTTTAACGTTTGCTCTAATATTAATGTTGCGGATAGAGTTAAAAGTCCCATTGATAAAATTATATTTCCCTTTACTAATTTTCTTTTTTTCATTGTTTTTCACCTTTTAATCCTTTCTTAACTGTAAAAACTTAAAAAATTACACTTATACTTATGATTTTTCATTCTAAAGTTCAAATTTGCGTTGACTTTATGTCTTTATATAAGATGTGCACTTATTAACAATGCATAGGTTTTTGCATTATTAATATTTTTTATTATAGTAGAAACTGAATATAACGAAGACTACCATAAACACTGCCACAACAACCCATAGAGTCCAAAACACGATTAAGTTGAAAATTCCAGATACCATAAGCCCTAAATAGGCAAGTACTAATATTACAATTGTAGACGCTTGAACTGCTTTCTGATTGATCATTATGTTTCTTTCATCTTGTTCTGAAAGTCTTTTTTGTTTTATTTTCTTTTCATCTTTTAAAACTCTTTTCATTTTGATTATTAATGCTATACCTGCTCCAATTAACCCAGCTCCTATTCCTGTATAAACACCACTTAGAAAGCTTGATAAGTGGCTAGAAAAAAAGAGAGCTAAGCCTAATGTACTTAAACCAAGAACTACTACAACATAGCATAATCCAATTCTTTTCTTTAAAACTTCTTTATAATCCTTATCTGTACCTGTTTGAGACATTAACATTTTCAAAATCATATATTTTCCTCCTCTAAATCAAAAATAAAAATTTCTTCTATTTGCAGTTGAAAGTATTGTGCTATTTTGTGTGCCAATATTAATGATGCATTATACTTTCCGTTTTCTAACGAAATAATTGTTTGCCTAGTAACATCTACTGCATCTGCTAATTCACTTTGAGTAACTTTTCTTTCCTTCCGAAGCTCTTGTATCTTGTTTTTCAATAAAATACCTCCTAACCATTTTTATTTCTTAATAGTTCTCATATATATGTCCAGATAAAAATCTAAATTGCTTGTAGTAAGTTATATACATTTAATGTAATTCCTTTATTGTAACTACTATATTTTTTTAGTTTCTATCACCCATGTAAAACTCGCTTTACATTTATAGTATAGTTAACTTTACATTCAATGTCAAGCTTATTTTACATTTTAAAATATAAAAAGCCAACTAAAAATTTTATCTCTTTTAGCTGACTTAGGTCAATACTATTAATCTACTAGCTCTTAATACGAATATTAGACTCACTAATAAAACTGAATTTTTTACAAAAAAATATAGCCCGCTAACTAACAACTTCTTGTTGTTTATTTAGAGGGCTATACCATTAGCTTAAGAAACTGGAAGTTTAGTTATTGAACCTAATAAGTATTTCTTAAAGTATGCATAATCAATAGCGTTAATTACACCATCTGAATTTAAATCCCCAACCTTCTGCCAATTTGCTGAAGGCATCGAGGTGATTGTACCTAAAAGATATTTTTTCATAACAGCATAATCTATGGCATTTGCAACTCCATCCCCATTTACATCTCCATATATAAGGGTTGGAGCAGTATTTGGAACAACGATGACAGTGTAATTCACTGAACTACTTGAAGCTCCATTGGTTCCAAGAACTACATTGGAATTTGCGGAGAAGTCCTTTTTATAAAGATTAAAAGTAACAGCTGAATCATTTGTTAACACTTCACCAGTATTTATCCAACTACTTATCCATGATGGGATACTTGTAATTCTTGCATCTAACCCTACATAAACTGAAACATCTGATTTCGTTGTAAATGCTGCTAAATCTGATGTGTATAATTTAGAATCACAAGCTGTTCTTATCCATTCTGCTCCTAAAAGCTTGCTTGGAATTACACTAAATTTATTTGTACGATCCCCATAGACAATGTCTCCAACCTGTAAATTTGATTGAATTGACCAATCAGCAGCATTATCTGTATCCTTTACTGTTAAAGTTTTTATATGTTGTCCATCGGGAATTGGCTCTGGTATTGGTACTGGTGCCACAGCACCTGCTAAATATATAGCTGGTGTAGGAGGTGTTGACATACCACTTCCAAGGAAGAAACCAGTGTGAGGTGGTTGATTATAAGCAACATTTTGCCAAGCAACTCCCATACGATATACAGGGTCATGCATTAAAGTGTAAATACGACGGCTTGTAGTAGCTGTAGTTGTATAAATACGTAGATATTTATTGTCAGTTGTTCTCCAGATTACTTCTTCACGCCAATCACCAAGGATATCTGCTTGTAAACATGGAGTAGCTTTTGTAGTATTATTTGAATCACAGTCGCTGACAGAAAGTAAGTTTCCGCCACCATACTTAGAAATAGTAGTATCATCTAGAAGTTCACGAAGTTCGTCTCCATCCCACCAAATAGCGAAGTTAACAGGACCAGGCCTATTACCTATATTTTCTCCTTTGCTACTATAAAGTGATGAACCAGAAGCCCATACTTCTTCTCCAGGATAAGCTGCTGTAACGTCAGCTGAGCAAGCTCTTCCAGTATCATTAGCTGCTTTAAAACTCCATAACACTTGTCCTGTTTTTGCATCACGGAAAGATCCTCCAATACCACCATTACCACTAGTATCTTCGTGACAACTCCAAACTTCAAGACCAGGACGACTTGGATCTAAATCACTTACATGTAATGCGTCACCATGTCTTAAACCAGTAGTATATAAACCTTTACCGCTGTCATCTATAGTACAACCACCATAGATTATTTCGTCTTTTCCATCACTATCAACGTCTGCTACACTAAGGTTATGGTTACCTTGTCCAGCATAACCTGAATTTCCACTAGTATTACTATCGAAAGTCCAACGTTTTGTAAGAGTTGAACCATTCCAGTCATAAGCAACAAGTACTGCACGTGTATAATATCCACGACACATAACAAGGCTTGGATGTACACCATCTAGATAAGCGATACAGCCTAAGAAACGATCTACACGGTTACCATAAGAATCTCCCCAACTAGAAACGTTTCCTCTGCCAGGCTCATAATTTATTGTATTAAGAGCTTTACCATTACTTCCTTGGAAAATAGTTAAGTATTCTGGTCCAGATAATATGTAACCTGAGGAATTACGATAATCTGCACTGGCATTTCCAATGACAGTTCCAACTCCATCCTTTGTACCATCAGATGTTTTACAAGCTACTTCAGCTTTTCCATCACCATTTAAGTCATATACCATGAATTGAGTATAATGTGCACCGGCACGGATATTTTTACCTAGGTCTATTCTCCATAGGCGAGTTCCATTCATTTCATAAGCGTCAAGGAATACATTACCTGTATAACCTTTTTGAGAGTTATCTTTTGAGTTTGATGGATCCCATTTCAAAACGATTTCATATTGTCCATCACCATCTAAATCACCTACGCTACAATCATTTGCATTGTACGTATAAGCCACTCCATCAGGAGTTTTTCCACCTGCTGGGATTTGTAGTGGAAGTTGCATGTAGTTATTTCCTAAAACACTTACAGCAGTTGATTTTGATTGTTCTACACCATTAACAACGGCACTTACCGAGTATTTTGAAGTTGTTGTACCTGACGCATCAATATAGTTGCTAGCCCCCGTAATATTAGCTACCTTTACTGAATCGCGATAAAGGTTATAAGATACATTTGTTGCTTCAGTACCTAGCACACGCCAGCTTACAAAAACTCCGTTACTTACTTTTACAGCAACTACGCCACGGTCTAAATTTTCCATTTGTCGTGCTGTTGCTGCCGTTGTTGTGATTGTTTGCGGGGCAATAGAGCCTAGTAACACTGCTGCACCCATGAAAACACTTAAAAGCGCTTTTTTTAACATTTTATTAGCCTCCTAACTTTTCGCATAGAATTATATTGGTAATAAAATAATGAGTTTTCATAAAATTTCTCAAGTTTATTGTATTAATAGCTATCGCTAATCATTTTACTTTGGTTCTTATTTACAATACAACCATTTCACTCTAATACAATTATATGCGCATATACTAATTCATTATAATATTAGTAAATACATGCATAACTTTCCTTAACTTTTCAGCCATCAGTAGCATTATTTAGACTTTTCTATTTTTCTGAAATATACTATTACTCTACTAGTCATGGGTACGATGATTATAATTATCTTTTACCCATTCTCTCGTCATATCTGTTCCCCACTGATATGCACCTCTATCTCCATAATGTCTATAATCACATTCTAAAGTTACAATTAAAAACAAATACATATCGTACCACTTAGCTCTGACCTTTTGACTTTCTGTAAGTTCATCTATTCCATAGCCAGAAAAGAAATTTTCATTATATCCATAGGTTCTAAATCCAACCTCCATTAGCTCATCAGCCCATAGACATCTTTCAAAATCAATAAGTCCCGTAACAGCACCATTTTCAATAAAGATATTCCCTGCCCATAAGTCCCAATGAATAAACTTCGGAATTTTTACTTCATCAAAATATTCTTTATCTTTCTCTAGCAAATCTAAGATAAACTTTGCCTCTACTCCAAGTTCAATATCCATAGAGTTTGCATCTTCTATTGCATCTTTCATAATAGTTACAAAAGTTTCAAACCACTTATAACCTTGCTTTTCAGGTTGTCCATAATACCCAAACTTATTACCAGTTATGCTATTTATTTTGGCATTCAATTTTCCTATTTGATAATCAATTTTTCTCTTTTCTTCATCAGTAAGTTCGTTCATAATCGTACTATAACTTTTACCTGAAAGCTTATTCATAAAAAAGTAATCTGACTCACATAATGTATGAGTATCATCATAATAAATTATATTAGCTACTGGAACGTCTGTGTTTTCAGCAATCATCTTCATAGATTTCACTTCGCTATACATTATGTTCTTTTCATGAGTCATTATAATTGAATCTTTAGGCGGAGCTATCTTTAATATCACTTCTCTCCCATCAGAAAGTTCTAGTGAATATGCAACATTAAAAAATCCTTCCTTCAATTCTTCAACTTTCAATATGCTTACTCCATCAAATGCTTTTTCCACCATACTTTTAATTGTTTCTCTTGTTTGCTTGTTTTTCGTTAAACTCTCCATAATTATTAACCTCTCAAATTGTTTCTTTATTTAATATAACTATTTTTTGATCTGATCAGCCTTTCCTAATAGTTTCAGTACCTATCTTTTTTAGTATAATCTATTTAAACGAAGCCTTCTATTACTTTCCTTTCTAAAATCAATATTGCATATAAATAAGTCAGGTATATGGAATCACCCTATATATCTGACTTATAGTTTCTATCTATTTCTTTTTGACAACTGGCGCTTGAATCTCTGTTAAATATTCCTCTGGATTTTGCTCACTCCATGGCCCCTTATGATAAATCGCCCTGATTGGTCCGTTCATCTCATATTCGTTAGCTGATAACCATATAGCAAGTGCACGATAAGCTGAGGTCATTTCGTGGAAATGTCCTTTATGAAACACCACTGCCATTTCATCTACAGCTTCAAGTTCCTTAACTTTAACTCTGACTGTTTCAGCTATATCTCCACTTATAGTCATAACTACTTCCACATCAACATCACTTTCTTTATATCCCGTATCATAATATATAGCATAAGAAGGTCCGATAGCTTTTATATTATTTTTTCCAGCAAAAGCACATAATTCATCCCATAACTTTCCTTCTCCTTCATAAGTCGGTATTATATCTCTTACCGCAATAACTTTATATGAAGGTATACTTTTTATCGTAATATCATAATTCATTCTAGAATCCTCCCTGTGAATAAACTTAATTAAATTTTCAACCCTTAACAATTTCTCTTGTTCTTTTTCTATGGTTTCTGATATTGCACGTTTTCTATTGTCTAAAAGACTAAGTAGTTGCTTTGAACCTAAATCTTGTTCCATTAACCCACTAATCTCTGACAATGAAAAACCCATCTCTCTTAAAACTTGAATTCTATTGACCTTGGGTATCTGCTCAATAGAATAAAATCTATAACCTGTAAAATCATCCGTAGCTTCTGGCTTTAAAATTCCTAGCTCATCGTAATGCCTAAGCATTCTTACAGAAACCCTTGTTAATCTTGAAAAATCACCTATTTTAAACATCTTTATCATTCTCCCACTTACAATCCGGATTGTAATTTTATTGTAAACCCTACCACACTGTGAGAGTCAAGAAAAAGACTGCAACTTTTTTTTATTTCGTTGCAGTCTTATACTATCTTATAAAAAATAGCCCCCTATTTACAGATTCATATCACATTTAAGCAATGCTTATGTGAATAAATTTTTTCTTTCCAACCTGAACAATCATTTCTTTTTCTATTTTAATTTCTGCTAAATCTTTTAATATATTATTATTTATTTTCACCCCACCTTGGTCAATCAATCTTCTAAGGTCACTTTTACTTGCCACGAACTTCTCTGATACAAGAATTTCACCAATATCAAAATTATTTTCTGAAACATTAACAGTTTCTATATCTGTAGGAATTTTTCCCTTTTGAAATATCAGCATAAATCTTTCTTCAGCCTTTTCAGCTTCTTTTTCTCCATGGTATAGCCTAACGATTTCTTTTGCTAATCTCATCTTTATATCTCTTGGATTAACTTTTTCATCTCTTAAAGTACTTTCTAGTTCCTTAACTTTATCTGGATGCATATCTGTAACTAAATTAAAGTATTTAATTATCAAATTATCAGGAACTGTCATAGCTTTTTCATACATAACCTCAGCTTTTTCATCAATTCCAATGTAATTTCCAAGACTCTTACTCATTTTTTCTTTACCATCAAGACCTTCAAGTAACGGCATAAAAATCGTTGTTTGTGGCTCTTGTCCGTATTCTTTTTGAAGCATCCTTCCCATTAGTACATTAAATCTTTGATCTGTTCCACCAAGCTCAATATCTGCATGTATAGCTACAGAGTCATAGCCTTGCATCAATGGGTAAAAAAATTCATGCACTGATATTGGTACTTGGTTTTCGTATCTTTTTTTAAATTCTTCCCTTTCAAGCATTCTTGCCACAGTCATTGTTGCTGCAAGCTTAATAGTCTCTTCAAAAGACAATTGTGATAACCATTCACTATTAAATCTAACTTCAGTTTTGTCTTTATCTAGCACTTTAAATATTTGTGTTTCATAGGTTCTAGCATTTTCTAAAACCTGCTCTGTAGTAAGTGCTTTTCTTCCCTTTGTCTTGCCTGTTGGGTCTCCTATCTTTCCTGTAAAATCTCCGATAATTACAATTACCTTGTGTCCTAAGTCCTGTAATTGCTTCATCTTTCTAAGAACTACTGTATGTCCTAAATGTATATCTGGAGCACTTGGATCAAGTCCAAGCTTTACAATCAAAGGCTTACCATTTTCATTAGCCTTCTCAATCTTTTCTTTTAAAGAATCCAAACCTATTATTTCATCTACACCTTTCATAATTATCTTAATTTGTTCATCTATATTAACCATATCTACATTCTCCTTATCAACTTAATAAACTTAAAAAACTGAATTCTTAATATTCCTTGGTGCTAGAATCTAAATAGTACAAATTAAAATGAGAAAATCCTATATAGAAAAAATATGATACAATACTGGTATTGTATCCAAGGAGGATCTCATTATGGCAAAACATTTAGACAAACAGTTTAAGATTGATGCAATTCAATATTATCAAGATCACAAAGAATTAGGACTAGTGGGGTGTGCTAAGAATCTTGGCATTAGTCAGCAAACTCTTTCCAGATGGCAGAAAGAACTGCGAGAAACTGGCGATATAGAAAGTCGTGGATCTGGCAATTATTCTTCCGATGAGGCAAAAGAAATTGCTCGTTTAAAACGTGAATTACGTGATACTCAGGATGCTCTTGATGTATTAAAAAAAGCCATCAGCATTCTGGGAAAATAACAGAAGCTCTTTACCTAGAAGTTTCTGAAAAGACGGAAGCTGCCATGAAAGAAAACCGCCAGGTTTCCGTCTCTGGAATGCTGAAAATATTGGGTGTTTCACGGTCTGGTTATCGTGCATGGCAGAAACATATGCCTTCTGATACGCAAAAACGTAAGGAGGCTGTTAAAGTAAAAATTAAGGATATTTACGATGATTCCAAACAAAACTATGGTGCACCCAAAATTGCAAAAAAGCTACAACAAGATGGAGAAATCATTTCTCAGCGTACTGTTGGCAAGTATATGAAAGAACTAGGAATCAAGGCTCAATGGATCAAACCTTGGACAGTAACAACCAAAGATTCTGATTTCAGTAATGAACTTCAAAATATTCTTGATGAACAATTTAACCCTGAACGCCCAAATGCCGTCTGGTGTAGTGATATCACTTATATTTGGACAACAGAAAGGTTTGTTTATCTAACCAGCATTATGGATTTATATTCAAGGAAAATCATCGCATGGACGCTTTCAAAAACTCTGGAAGCAGCATGTGTAATAGAAACAATAAACAAAGCCAAAGCAAGACGAAATACTGAGCAACCACTTATCTTGCATAGTGATCGAGGAAGTCAATACGTTTCAAATGAATACCGAAAAGCTACTGAAACAATGCAACTAAGCTATTCTAAGAAAGCCTTTCCATGGGATAATGCTTGCATCGAATCCTTTCATTCCTTAATCAAAAGAGAATGGTTGAATAGATTCAAAATCTGTAATTACAGACAATCATATCGTCTAGTATTCGAATATATTGAAGCCTTCTATAATACACAACGTATTCACAGTCATTGCGACTATATGTCGCCAGATGATTTTGAAAAGCTGTATGAAAAAGCAAAAAAGGAAGGAATGCTATTGGCGAGTTAAGATGAGGATAAACTTCTCATTTTAACTTGTACTAAATCTTGACATAGGACCACCTTAATCATATTGATGTATATAACCAAAGATATATTACCAAATACTCTCATAGCTTCTAAAATATTTTTCCTATATAAACTTCTTAAATTTAGGCTACATAAAAAAACTTATAAATCAACTTGTTGCCTACTATCAGTGATAAAATAATGTTATTCTACCTACAACTAGTTTCTTATTAATGAGTTTCCTAAATAACTATTGGCGCCATTATAGTTATCTAAAAGCGTGGGAATACTGCTCAAAAGTATTTTTAGGTAAAATAAAAAGCTTCCATCCCTATAAAAGGACGAAAGCATTACTTACGTGTTACCACCTTAATTTATTGTTACCTCACAATAACAAACTCTTCAAGTACTCCAAAAAACTTGTTTTGGGTTATACTCTAGCACTATAACGTGTGCAGAAAACGTCAACTGCCTACTGGTTGTTATCTTTCGGAGTGAAGCTCGGAGATGTATTCAAATCAACTAATTTTGCCCCTCTCACCACCCGGGAACTCTCTTTAAAACGCTGCTAATTTTACTCTTTCTCTTCAAAGCTTTTATATTATAATTTAAACTAATTTTATGCTCATTCTATATACTTGTCAACACTTTTCTTAACTTACTACCTCAATTTTTTCACTTTGTCTGCTATAGCTTATTTCTATAAAGAACTAACCAAAACATTAAATTATACTTTTCATGATGAAATATTATTTTTCTTTGTGTATGGAAAATAATCTACTGTAAGTACAACAAACCCATCACTAATTGTATAATTTGTATCTTTTATAGGACTCTCATTGTTAAGTAAGTTCATTGCAATTTTATAAACTGCTTCAGCTTGAGCCTCGTAATTAATAATAGCAGTACCAGTCATAAATCCTTTATCAATTAAATCTTTGACTTCTTGTAATCCAGTAGCTCCAACAACATCAATATATTTTGATTTATTTCCTTTATTGTAACCATACTTTTGCAAAGCTTCAATAGCCCCTATTGCTATAGTATCATCATTTGCAATTATTGCCTCAATATTACCATCATATTTAAGCAATAATGCTTCAATAGCCTGTTTAGCTATTTCTTTATTCCAATTAACAACTCTTAGTGCAAGCTGTTGTGTTTTTATTCCTGCTTCATTAATTGTTGAAACAGAATACTTTTCTCTAACGTTTGCAACTGGATTGTTAGTTTCTCCTTTTAACATAACATATTGCAATATGTTATCCTTATTTTTATCCATACCTTTATTATTCCATTCATCAACAAGAATTTTCCCCTGAAGAATCCCCACTTCTTCTGATTTTCCTTTAAGAAATATAACTTTACTATAACCCTTAGAAAGCTTTAATGCTGTTTCAGGATTAACATCATTCATGATTATTGGCATGTTTCGTAAATCAGCTTTACGAATAATATCTTCTACTACATCACTTTGTGGATTAATTAGTCCAATTACCATAAGATCAATATTGGAATTTGAAATCAACGAATTTATTATTTCCGTTTGTATAGCTAAATTTCCTTTACCATCATAGAAAATAAAGTTCACTTTATCTCGATTCTCGTTTTGGATATCTGTAAGCCCTTGTTTAATAAACAACATTTGTGGATGTTGAAAATCATTCATTACTACTGCAACATTGGCTATTTTTATATTTTCACTAGCAAATATATTATTTTTAGCATTACTTGTTTGCATAATAATCAATAATAAACTTACAATTAATATAAATAGCATTCTTAATATTTTCATTGATAATCCTCCAGATAGATAAGGCTGTTTCTCATACTGATTCTTTATTATCCAATATTTAATTATTCACCAACATTGAAATCCTAGATTTTCTAACAAATAAATTTAGTAAGTTAAACTCTCTATCAAATTGAACTTATTATTATCTTATCAATGATTTCTTATTCTTAACCTATGAAGATAGTTAAGATTAAGATTCTAACTTACTTAATGTATAATTCTTTTTTGTATTTTCTAAAGCTTCCTTAAGTAAACCTATATCCTCTTTAATCGAATCAAAATTATAATAATCCTTTAAAACCTGTTGCCTAGAAAATATAGTTTCACAATTATATTTTGATTTATCTAATTCTCCAGAATAAGGTGAATCACAAAATGAAAAAGTTATTGTATCAACATTACCAATCATAGAAAATAAGATTAAAGCATTCTTTCTTAAATTACAATTGAAATCACTATTAGGATTACTTAGCATGGATGGACTAAAATCAGGCTTTTCTTCTTTTGTTTGATAAAATATAGTAATCCCATATGGAGTCTTTTCTGTTTCTAGTGATATATATCTTTGAGTATAAGCATTATCAGGTATAATCAACTGATTTACTATAGCGAAAACCTTACTGAAATCTCCAACATATGGTGTCTTATATTTGGAGATCTCTTCTAAATCATATTCTCCCTTATTAACATCTTTAAATTCAACTACTTTTGTACTAACAAATAAGTTCTTTATACTATATTTGTTACTTCCAACTCCTACACCTAAACATATTGAAGCTGATATGAAACTCAATAGCAAAACTACTGAAAAGAATTTTGTTACTTTTGACTTTTTACTATAATTCATAATAGCCACTAATCTTTCCTTCAAACTCCTCTTTTCTTCACACATGGTAGCTTGTAATATACTAAGTGGATATTTACTCTCTGCAACTACAGCAATTAATGTATCTCCATAAGCTTGTTTCTCTTGTGAGTTTAGTCCTTTAATAACATTCTCATCACAAGCTAACTCACAGGCTTTATTAATTTCCTTCTTTATAAAATACATAAGTGGATTAAACCAGTGAATTGATGTAACTATCATTGTCAACCATTTTATTGTTATATCAAAACGATTTAAATGTGAAACCTCATGAAGTAATATATTTCTAATTTGATTTTCATCAAAATCATCATCTGGAATTATGATACAAGGTCTAAAAATCCCTAAAGCCATTGGGGTTTTTATAAACTTATTACGTGCCAATCTTATGTTGCTTTTACCACATGATACCTCTAGCAAAATTTTATTTTCTTCATCAGTAGCTGGCTTATTTGCATATCTTAACACTTTGTTGAACCAAAAATATCCTTTCAAAGTTACTATTATAGATATTACAGTTCCCAGTATCCAAATATATAAAGCAACCTCATTAAATACACTCAAAAATTGTCTTCCATAATTATTCTCATCATTGTATGTTTCTTTATATTCAGTATTAACTTGAGAATCTTGATCCGTAGTGATTATAGATGGATTTATTTCATTTTGCACTTTTACTGGCAAACTGCTATTTTCAGATATTGCTGATTCAATCGTTTGTTCTCCATAAAATACATTATTCATAATACTTCCTTCAAAGGAGAATGGAACTATTAATCTTAGCAAAACCACAAGCCATATATAATATTGTATAGACTTTGAAATCTTATGTTTTGTAAAAGGTTTGATAGCAAATATTACTATTGCAAGGATGCTACCTGATAAAGACATTGATAATAATAATTTAATCCAGTCACTCATCTTCATTACCTACCTTAAATAAAGTACGTAACTCCTCTATGTCAGAATCCCTTAATTTCTTGCTTCCTAATAGAGATGCCACAAGTTTTTTTGCACTACCATAATATAACCTATCAATTAAACTTTGTGTGACGTATTCATTGTACTCTGTCTCGCTAACTAATGGACTATAGTAAAATACTTCTCTTTTATTAACTGATACTACACCTTTTTCACAAAGTCTTCGAAGTAAAGTTTTTATTGTAGATGTGTCCCAATTACTCATTTCTTCTAAAACTCTTCTTATTTCAGCAATAGGAAGTTCGTTGCCAGCTTTCCATAATACACGCATAACCTCAAGTTCAGAATCTGTTATCTTTGAAACTAATTTATTCATACATATCCTCCTTACCAGTTACAACTGTAACCTTTGATTCCAGTTTACAAGTGTAACCCCATCTATAGTTTACACCTGTAACCTACCTGTGTCAATAATTAACATGAAACTTTTTTTGTATTTACTTATTTTGAACCAAGTATTATATATTACTCAATAACATCTTTGTGAAATGGATTTGTAGCATGTTATATCTATATATCGTTATATTAAAAAGTGCCGGCAATCTAGTTGCCAGCACCTTCATAGTTTTTCATACCCTTTATCCAAGTGAAATATGCAATTGTAAAAGAAATTATTGATGCAGCTACTGTTCCTAAAACCCCTGTGACAAAGCTTTCTTTGTTTACAAAATACGCTGCTGGAAAATATGCAGTAAATGCAAAAGATACTATCAATATTAAAATAATTTTAATTGATAGTGAATATATACTTAAAGGATATTTTGCAAAATCACTTACATTATAGATAAAGTTAAGTAAGGACTGGCTATTCTTTATCCAAAAAGATAACGAAGCGGCAAAAAGCTTAATAGCTGTATAAATTAAAGCTCCTGCGAAAACAAGTATTATAAATAGAATAATATCTAAAGCATTCAAATGTAAGTTTAGTTTATTACCTGCTATAACCATAAGAATTATACCAATAACCAATTCCCCCAAAGCTTCTAGCTGAAACTTCTCAGCTAAGAAATGAAATAATGGGTTTATTGGTCTTAAAAGATACTTGTCAAGCTCCCCTCTAAGTATTACCCATCCACCTAAAATCCAAAGATTATCAGTGAATAGATGATCTATTCCTCTTGGTAGCTGTGCAAAAGCATAGATAAAAACAATCTGGTAGAAGTCCCAACCATTTAAATCTGGAATGTTTTGAAAAACCAAATAAATAAAAACTATCCCAGAAGCTTGGGCTACGAAGAAACCCAAGCACCCTACAAGAAAATCAATTTTATATTCCATTAGGGACTTAAAATACTGTGAAACAAATTTTATATATAATCGTGAGTATCTTCTTAACATTTTTAACCTCCAAGTACTACTAATCTTTTTACAGCTTTATTCCAAAATGCTACACTTAAAAACCACAATACAAAAACCCAAACCATTTGAATTATAAGAGCTTTCACCAGAGCACTGCCATTTATCTTTTGTAAATATATCATAACAGGCACATAGTTTACTGATCCAAAGGGAATAAACTGCAATAACTTCTGAAACCATTCTGGAAAGAAAACCAGCGGAATCAATTGTCCCGATAAGAACATTATAGAAGCACCCTTTAGGTTTACTATTCCCCACAGGTTTGTAACATAAAATGATAATAATCCAAAACAAAAATTGAATAGAAACATTATAATAAATCCTAATAATGCGCTAACAACATAACAAAAGATAGTTGTTATATTAGGTGGTAACTCTCCTAAAGTTGTAAATCTAATCACTACGATTCCTATCCACATTGGTATAGAAATAACAAAAACATTAAAGAAAACTCCCCCTAGGGTATTAAAAAATAATGTTAGCTTATAATTTAAAGGCTTTATTAAATTCATAGCTATAATTCCTTCTTTTACCTCAAACCCTATACCAACATCTATGTTGTTATCTATTATGCGTGCAGTAATAAGGCTTATAAATATATAAATAATCATCTGATCAGCAGTGAAACCACTCAAAACAGGATTTTCAGAATTCATAAAAATAGCCTTCCATAGATAATACACTATGAACATTCTAAATACATCTATTAAAATACGGAGAAAAAAATTAACCCTGTAAGCCATCATCCTTTGAATAGTAACTTTGGTGAAAGGTATATATGTCTTCACTATTTTTTTTATTGGATTCATAGCTTCACCTCATGACCATAAATCATCTTTACAATATCCTCAATGTCCGTTTCTTTTATCTTCATATCTACTATTTGAACCTTTGACATAACATAAGCCACAATCTCAGGCATATTTATTTTATTTTTATCAAACTCTACTAAAATGCTATTATCATTTGTCCATGTTTTACATTCCTCAGCTGAAAGCTTAAATTCCTTAGCAACATCAATTTCTGAAGTTTCTTTTATATTTTTAACATACATTTCAAGAATACGCTTATTTCCATATTCTCTTTTTATCTTCTCAATACTTCCGTCGTAAATTTTCTTTCCTTTATCTATAATAATTATCCTATCACAAAGTTCTTCGATATCAGTCAAATCATGAGTTGTAAGAATTACAGTGGTTTTATATTTTTGATTGATTTCCTTTATTGCTTTTCTCATGTTTTCTTTTACTACTACATCTAGACCTATAGTAGGCTCGTCCAAGAAAAGCACCTTAGGATTATGAAGTAATGATGCTGCTAAATCTGCTCTCATCCTTTGTCCTAAAGATAAAGTTCTTACTGCTGAATTAATAAACTCATCTAAATCTAATACTTTATTTAAGAATTCCATTCTCTCTTTGAAATCTTCATCGGAGACGTTATATATTTCCTTTAATATAGAATAGGTCTCTGTAAGGGGAAGGTCCCACCAAAGTTGAGTTCTTTGACCAAATACAACGCCAATTTTCTCAGCATTCTTTTGTCTGTTTTCATAAGGAACAACTCCAGCTACTGTACATTTGCCACTTGTTGGTACAAGAATTCCTGTCATAATTTTTATAGTTGTAGACTTTCCAGCACCATTGGCACCTATATAGCCAACCATTTCCCCCTCAGCAATATGAAAACTAACTTTATCAACAGCTGTTTTCACTACAGTTTCCTTTGAAAAGAGAGCTTTAACAGCACCTTTAAAGCCTGGTTCTTTTTTGTAGCTTTTAAACTCTCTTGAAACTTCCTCTAAATGAATCATTATGTGCGCCTCCTTTTGTATGTGTATTTGAGTATATTTTATTTTTATAAAAGCTTATTTCTAATAACCAAAACTGCTTCTGATAAAAAGTACCAAAAGCAGTTTTATGTCCTAATATTATAACCTATAAAACGACATCATTTCCAGTAAAATTTACATTTTATAAATTATTACTTCACATTTCAAAAATACCCACTAAAAATACAGAGAATACTAATCTCTGTATCCTTTATCGTAAAAATACATATATCTCCAATGAAATATAAAAACTATACTCCTTAATTTTTGAAATACTATAACTAAACTTAAATTTCGCTTATTTTTGTGATAACTCCTTTTCCTGTCATCATACTGATTGGAAGCCCGCCTAAAGCTTCTGCCCATTGTCCAGCAATATAGAAATTTTCAAGACCTGGTAAAACAGCTGGAAGAGTAGTAGCAGACATGTTCCACCATCCCAAATACGAACCTTTCCAAACTCCAGTATATCTATTATAAGTTACTGGCGTAGCAACATCAGTAACTTCGATTTTTCCTTTCACCTGTGGAAATCTTTCTTCAATTATTTTTATAAATATTTCGCAAAGCCTTTCCTTTTCTAAGTTATACTTATAAATATCCTTATGAAGGTCGTCCCAATATTCATAATCAGTTTCAATAATTGAAGTTATCACAGATTTCCCCGGTTTACACATTAACTTATCAAAAGAAAATTGCTTTAAATATAGATAAGAATTAATTTTGTCGCCAACCACAAAGGGCTCCTTTAATTTCAATACTATGTTATGAGGTTCTTCCGATAAATCGCAATGGATTCCCAAAGATATTTGCATTGAACTAGGTAAATCTTTTTCCTCGTTGAAAAGCTGCTTAATTTCATCATTTAAATACTTACCCTTGAGCAAATCAAAAACAGTTTTATAACCATCTATTGTTGAAATGACATAGTCAGCATAATGTTCAGAACCATCAGCTAATCTTACGCCTACAGCTTTATTATCTTTAACTATAACTTCCTGTACTTCTACTCTATAATTTATTTTTCCACCTAATGCCTTGTACTTATTTTCAATTCTTTGTGCAAAGGCAAGAGAACCACCAATAGACCAACTAGCATCCTTTCGGTTATAAAAAGAATGCCTAAAAATAAATGTTCCAACTGGGTATTCCTTTGGTTGTAAAGGAATTAAAGTGACCCCTAAGGCTTCTCTTAAAAATCTATCCTTAAACTGCTGAAGAAAATCATATAAAGACATAGTAGCAAATTTTTTATTAAACACAGGCTTTACAGTTTTACTAGAAAATGCTGATATTCTTATAGCTTCTGACAATTCTTTAATTAACGGCTCATCTATAGGCGACAACTGAAGCAAATGTTCTTCTAGCTTGTTTATATCACTATATAAAATAAGCTTTTTCCCCAATCCATCTTCTACCTGCATAGAATAATCATGTTGGATAAAACCATCACCCTCGAAGACACCAAGTTCCTTCCAAGAATCATACAAATAATTGTCTGGATTTATTCCAATTAACCAATCTATACATCCATCTATCAAATAACCTTTCCTATTCCAAGTAGTACACAAACCACCTACTGTACCCTGAAGCTCGAATATTTCTGTCTCATATCCCTTCATTTGACCATAACATCCAGCAGAAAGCCCACTAATTCCTGCTCCAATTATAATTATCTTCTTCAAATTAATTACCTCCCCATATTTTTTAAATTAACTGTACTTCATATCTTTCATTAATCCGTTAATAATTTTGCAAATATCAATCTACCTAACATCTCAATAATAAAGTCATATGATAACTTGTTGTACTAGTTAAACTGACTTACACCTATCAATTAAAAATAAATAGTAGGATTATTTTCATTTAAAATATCTTCCATTCGCTTTCTTATTAAATCCTTGCTTTCTTTATGTGTTAAAATATAAAATTTTTTATTTGGGATTGCTTGAAAAATCTCTTCTACAACCTGTTCAGGTGATATTCCACTTAGCACTCCATCATGAAATATTTTTTCAAACATCTGCTTTTGTGGTCCATAGCTCGTACTATCTAAAGAATTCATTAAATCACTAGGGCGATTTCGCTCAGAATTCATAAGCTGAGTATTTACAAAGCCAGGACAAACAACAGATACATCAATTGGAGCATTAGCTAATTTCATTTCATAATATAATGTCTCAGAAAAGTTAACTATTGCGTGTTTTGATACGCTATATATCCCGTTTCCAGGGCATGCTGTAAATCCTGCAATTGATGCTACATTAACTATGTGACACTCCTTATTTTGTTTAAGCATAATTGGAACAAATGTTTTTGTAGAATTAATTAATCCCCATAGATTCACCCCGAGAACCCATTGCCAATCAGCAGTAGTATTTTCCCATAAGAGAGTCCCTGTAGCTACACCAGCATTATTAAACAGCAAGCATACTTCTCCAAAGGCTTCCAAGGTTTTTTCAGCTAGTACTCGAATATCATTTTCTTTTGATACATCACACCTTACAGATAAAGTTTCTACCCCAATAGATTTAATTACTTTTTCAGTGTTTCTTAATGCTCCTTCATCAATATCTGCCAAAACAACTTTCATTCCTTCATAAGCACAACGTTCTGCTATAGCTGAGCCAATTCCACTAGCTGCTCCAGTTATTATTGCTACTTTATCTTTAAATACCTTCATCTTCCCCACCTCATATGCTAAATTTAGAAATTATACTTTTAAATCGCAGTTTCCGTAATATTATTTTACAAATATAAAACTTCTTTTTCATCACCCAAAAGTATGAAAATACTTTTCTCATATACTCTTTTTATTTTCTCAAGACACATTTGTAATAATGTTAAAATTTGCAATATTATGTTATCAACTACTAGTTAGAACATAAATATCAACATAACTATATATGTTCCCATTAAAAATCTACATTTCATTTATAACTGTTAAATGATTATGATATAAAAACGTTAAGGAAACTTATATAAAATATTTTTTATATACAAGAGAGGTATTTATGAATGAAACAGGGTTACTTGCCGGCAGAACAAAAATGGATTGGTATGCAGAAATGGCAGGGATGATATGTACCGTAAGAGCAGCTGCTCTGATTATCAAAGATAATAATTTTCTTGCAGCAAAAAGTCCAGACTATGATTGCTATTACACAGTTGGCGGAGGTGTTCAAATTAATGAAACCTCGGAAGAAGCCATTATTCGAGAAATTTATGAGGAAACAGGCTACAGGCTTGAAATAGATAAACTTGCGTTTGTTCAAGAACGGTTTTATGAAGTAGATAAGCACCGTTATCATGAAATAGTTTTCTTTTACTTGATGATAGATAGTGATGATGTGAACATTTCAGATAGCAGTTTCACAGATTTGCCAAAAGAAACTTTGCACTGGTTGCCTTTAGATGATTTAAATAAAATCAACTTAGTTCCAGAATTTCTTAAGAACAAGTCATTTAACAATATATCCAATGTAGAACATATCATCTCAAAGGAATAGAAATTCTGCAACATCTTTTTCCCAATTGGAACATTATAAAAAAAAGTTTCAGATGGAGTAAAAAAACTCCACCTGAAACCAAGAACTCTGTTTATATTAACTTTAACTCTTTAGCCTTAACTACAGCCCTTGTTCTGCTGTGAACATCAAGCTTTGTATAAATATTTAGAAGATGCGTTTTCACAGTGTTTATAGAAACAAAAGACTTTTCTGCTATCTCTGAATTTGTAGCTCCTTGCTCTAAAGATTGAAGAATTTCGATTTCTCTTTTGCTTAATAATTCATCTTCTACAGCAATAATAATTTCAGAGGTACTATTAAAACTAACTAATAAATAGTCCAGGTATAAGCTTACATCATCCCCGCTGAGCCTATTCTTAAGTTTTTTTAACATATCCTCCATCCAGCTTCCCTCATCTAAAAAAATCCTAGTTATCTTTTGTTGCCATGATAATTCCATTGCTTTTTCTATTTCACTAATAGCTTTAGCTATATATCCTAATTTCTTATAAACTTTTGCACTTAATATCTTTGTCTCTACTAGCACTTTATTCAACTGATACTTTTCAACGTTTTTATCAATAGTACTTATCAATTCTCTTGCTTTATCAAATTGATTCTCATAAATGTAAAGCTTTACCTTCACAATAAAAACCTCTGGATAAATTGCTATTAAATCATCTGATATTACTGGTGCTATATCACTTAACCAAGCCAAAACTGGATTAACCTTTCCTTTGCTAAGCATAATTTCTGCATTAAAGCTATCGAACTTTAGACTTGTATCAAAAAACTTATTATCAGTTAAATATTTTTTAGTTTTATCGACTATCTCCTGATACTCCTTATGAAAGTTCGTAGCATTATATAACTTTGCAAGGATTAAGTTATTTTCGGCTATTACCCAACTATCTTCACCAGCAAGACCTAAGGCTAAACCTTCTCTGGCCAATTCCATTGCTTTATCAATTTCATTCCATTGATAATGTATATCTGCTAACTCTGCATACAAAATCCCTAACACAGGAGATATTACATCCCCATTTACTTTCAAGCTTGAAATTAATTCCTCAAGTTCCTGTTTAGCTTCTTTATAATTTCCTTGCAGTTTTTTATATATAGTTAGGGCCTTATTTGTTAATATTCTAAAATATGTTTCTTTAGTCTTTATGCTTCTTTCTAAAGATTTTTGAAAATAATGTATTGCTTTTCCAAGCTCACCCTTAAGAAAATATGCCCTCGCTATATTAAAGAAAATAAGCTGAGTTAAAAATTCTTCCTCATTTAAATATGGAATTGCCTTTTCACAGTCAGTGATTATCTCTTCGACTTCATTGATTATTGTAAGATTTGCAGAAGAATTCAATGCCAATATTTCCACTCTCACTTGGGAATCTCTCTCTTCATCACCTTTAGACCTTTTGAGAAAACTTACCGCCTCACAAGCTTGAACCATTTTAATGTATTCTGATACCTTACCTATGTCCCCCTCTGCAACCATAGCCCAAGCACTATTCATAATTAACCTTGTATTACTCTTAACTATATCAATAGGAAGCAATTGATTCCATTTATGAAGCACCCTCGCTTCTCCTCTACACGCTATCTCACCACTAAGTTGTTCAATAATTGAAACAGCCTTATGGAAATTTTTGCCTTTTATATAACTTTCTACAGCTTTATTTAGCTGATTGCTATTTTCATACCATCTAGCTACCTTATTAAATAGCTTATGTATTGTCTCAATCCCTAACTTCTCCAGCTGTTTTCTTAAAAAGTTTCTAAATAAGTTATGGTATCGAAAACAACTTTGTTCATTATCAATACTCACTAAGAAAAGATTTGCTTTTTCTATTTCTTTTATAAGTTCACTACTATTATTAATATCTAATAGGTAATCACAAAGAGCACAAGAAAATTCATCAATAATAGAAGTATATAAAAGGAACTTTTTAGTGTCCTCTTCTAAACTTAAAAATACTTCTTCTGCTATGTATTCAAATACAAACTTATTATTTTTCCCGTCCTGATCTCCTGTAATATTTCTACTGCTATTCTTCATTGATAAACCTATCATTTGAATTCCAGCAATCCAACCTTCTGATTCACTCCATACCTTGTGGTATATATCGTAAGTGAACTTTGTCCCAGAAACCTTTTCAAAAAACTCAGTAGTTTCCTCTGGTGTAAAACACAAATCATACTGATTTATTTCAAGAACACTATCTGCAGCTCTAAGTCTAGGAAGTCCAAGCTGTGGAAGATTTCTACTAATCAACAGAAGATGCATGTTATCAGGCATATTCTTTATAAGAAATTTCATATTTTCAATTATCTTATCATTGGTAATCAGATGAAAATCATCAATAACTATAATTATTCCCTCATTAATCTTGGCTATAGTATTTATAAAATGAGATAGATATAGATTATTAAAAGTAGCAGACTCATTATAAAAACTTTTGCTATCTTCAATACAGTGATTGATTTCTGATATTTTTTTATATACTGATAAAAAGAAATAACTCCAAAAGCATTCTGCTTCGTTATCCTCTTCACCTAATGATAGCCAAGCTACTGTAGATTTATTCTTTTTCTTCTCAGAAAGCCAAGAAGTTATTAGGGTGGTCTTTCCATATCCTGCTGGAGCAGTTACTAATATAAGTCTATAATCAAGAAAACTATTTAACTTTTTAAATAAGTTTGTCCTCTTAATCACCTTTGAACTTAATATTGGAATATTGAGTTTTGTATTGATTAATGAACTTTCTTGATACATTATTCCACCTCTTTATCAATTATCTCTCGATAATTGATGTGATTTTATTAATATAACCAAAACTGCTTCTAATAAAAAAGCACCAAAAGTAATTCTATGTCTTAATATTATACCTTATAAAACAACACTGCCTCCAGTTAAATTCCAATTCATTAGCTACTAGTTTTCCATTCAAAAATATTCAATAAAGATGCAGAAAATTATTGCTCTCTTCATCTTTTATTATTGAGGTGTCAAATAAACTTTTCTTACTGTGCCCTTATGTAATAACGATATTTAATCAAGAACTTATAATATGATATAATATAGTTTAATATTTCTTTTTTCAAATTATATAGTAATGAAAAGTTCAGTATTAAGGGGAGAATAGTAATGAAAAATAAGAAAATTGCACTTCTTATAACAATATCATTGTCCATAATTACACTAACCTCATGCACCAAAGATGCACAATCTAGTACAAGTATAACAGCACAAAATCCAAAAGCAGAAGATAGCACCTTCAAAGCTGATTCATCTCCTTCAACAAAAGAAACAACAGAAACAACAAAAACAACAGAAAATGCTGAGAAAATAACTCCAGCAAATGCAGTAACAAAGCTTGATGGAAGAAGAGAAGAATTCCTTGTAAGATTAGATATAATTCAAAAACGGCTCGATCTTCTACCAGAAAAGAAAAATTCAGATGCAGGAATAACAATTTCTATGAAAAGTTTTTATGGAGATTCTTATAGATGTTATGATGATGCCTTAAATGAAATTTACAACTTACTAAAAGAACAGCTATCCCAAGATATAATGAAAAATTTAGAAGCTGAAGAAATTAACTGGATAACACAGAAAGAAAATGCAGCAAATGCAGCAGCCTCTGAATTTAAGGGCGGAACCTTTGAACCTGTTGCATATAACACATCTTTATACAACTCAACAAAAGCCAGATGCTATGAGTTAGTTAACAATTACATGACAGATTCAAAATTTAAAATAAATGCTAACAAAGAAGAATACTTAAAAGAACTAGCTAACATTGAAAATGAACTACTTTCATCTCAAGAATATAAAGATGCCGGCTCTGGAACAACTAACAGTATGTTCACTTACGCAGATAAAAAATATATAAAATGGGATGAGCAATTAAATAAAATTTATTCTTTACTAAAACAACAATTGCCTTCCGATGAAATGAGTAAATTAAACAAAGAAGAACTGCAATGGATAACTCAAAAAGAAACTAAGGCAAAAAAATCTGAAGAATCACAAGGTGTTGGAAGCCAATTAGGTTCTGTAGCCTACCAAGCTTCTTTAGCGTTTGTAACTGAAAGTAGATGTTATGAATTAGTCTATAAATACATGAAATAATTAAAAGGTATGGGGAATTTTCCATACCTTTTAATTATGTTTTCTAATATACAATGATAAAATCGGTGCTATGAATACACTTGCAATCAAACTATAAATCCCCCAACCACCAAAGATTATCTTAAAATTATCATTTCCTATCCCAATTAGAGAATAGTTTAAAATAACAACTATTGTCCATATAATACTTTTTCTTAACGCGTCTGCCTTAGTTTTTGTTTTTAAAAGCCTTGTATATATAAGCGTAATAACTAATGCAGGCAATGAAGTTACTAAAAATTCTCTGTTTATTACGTATGAATAATTTTCATTAGTAAAATCCATGGGCATTTCAAAAGGCAATGTAACTAAGAACTTACAAATAGTTATATTGAACATAAGCAATAATCCAAATAAAAAGTCTTTTAATATTTTTTTCATAACTTTTCACCTCTGCTTTAATTATTACCTTATTTCACTATTTATTCATCCAGAAGTAACTTAAAAAATGAAAAGATTAGTATTGTGACAAAACTTGTATGTTTAATAATTCATCGGTATCCGCATAAAATGCTATACGCACTTTTCTTTTGTCTTGCATTTTCGCTTCTAAGTCAACGAATGGTCTTAATCCTGCATAAAATGTATTTTTAATAGCAATACTTTTAATACTATTATTCTGTGAGTTAGCAATATTATTTTTGTTTATTATTTCTTTTGTTTTATTAAGATAGAGATCTATTTTATTATTTTTCAATTCGAACTTTATCCAGGTAACATAACCTGCTATATCTGGATTCTCTAAGCCCTTATAATCGTGTCTACTTAATAAAGTAACTTCACCACTAATTCCATTTATATTACCACAATAAGATTTCTGGCTCTTTTCATTTCTCAAGAATAAATACCAATCATATCTTTCATACTCTGTATCTATAAATAGTACTTGTTCATCAGGTATATCTGATATATCTAATATATCACCAAATGCATCATATATTTTCTTTTTAAAGATTTCTTTAACATCTTCTTTTCTTACATTAACCTTATCCTTCACAGCTTGATAACGCCTTTCATTCTCTTCTTTCTCAGAGTTTATTGCCTTTCCCTGTGCTCTTTCTAAACTGTTAATTATAGAATTGTATAAATCCGCCTGTTTCACCTTATCAATAGGCTTTGGATCCTCTATAAAAGTATCATCCTTGTGTCTATATTCATCGCTAATAAACTCTATCGTTGTTTCATCTGCTTGTAAATTTTCTAACTTTTCCATACTAGCTTTGCTATAATAGTGAATACCACCCTTTAAAAGTAATGTACCTAATGTCACCAATAAAACAGTTGCCCCAATCAGCAGCATTGTATTTTTTCTAATAAACTTTTTCATATAATCCTCACTTCCTAAACTACTTTAACAATAATCCTTAATCTAAATTGCTAAATGATTTATTTTTTATAAGTATAAAAAAACTCTGTTATAGACTTATATGAAAGTTATTATAGAGTTGTAAAAATTAACGATACTGTGGTTCCTTTATCAAGCTGCGAGCTGATTTTTAATTTACCATCATGCATATCCATAACCTGTTTGCATAAAGTGAGTCCTAGCCCCACTCCACCTTCTGCTTTACTTCTTGCCTTATCGGTTCTAAAAAAAGGCTCCGTTATATGCCTTAGATGTTCCTCAGCTATACCTTTTCCTTTATCAATAATTTGAATTATATCTTCCCCATTGAAATGAATAGTTAAAATCTCTATGGATCCCTTTTCTTCAGATGCCTTTACAGCATTATCTAATAAGTTCACCATAACACTTTCAATTAATTCTCTTTCCCCAAAAATTTCTGACAAGGTATTACTGATATTGATAGATATCAGTTTTTCATCAGCTATAGGAGTTATTGTCCTTTTAACCTTGTCCAACAATTCTTCTACAATGATTTTTTCTTTAACTATGCTTTTCTGTTTTCTTATTGTCATATCTAATAAACGATTAGCCATATACTGCAATCTTTTGCTTTCTTCCATTATGTACTGTGTTGATTCATATTTATCTTCCTCAGATATAGCTGCCTTTTGAATATAATCTGCATAGCCATATATAGAGGTTAAAGGGGTTCTCAGTTCATGGGACAAATTATCTATGAATTGTTGCTTCATCTCCATATCATTATTCAATTGTTCAAGGGTCTCTCTAATTTTTTCAGCCATTTCATTAAAATTATTTCCTAGCATAGCAAATTCATCCCTGCCATGTAGCTGAACTTTGCTATGATAATTTCCATCTTTGATTTCATCCACAAAATTAATAAGCTGTTTTAAAGGCTTTGAACGCTTGTTTAACATTAATCCTAGCAATAAAGCTAAAACTAGTGAAATAAAAAAGCTAAAATACACAAAAGTATTCTCTAGCTTTGTCCACAGAATGATTACCCCTTCTAGCTTATAACAATATACAAAAGAGTACTTGTCTTTTGAATTTTCTATAGTTCCAGATACTAATATAAACTTGCTATTCGTATCTCCTTGTAAAATAATATTTTGCCCACTATCAACATTAAAAAATTCTTCTTTCAAGTTTTCTTCCTCATATTGCAAATTAGAAAAAGCAACATTACTATTCTTCATTAACAGAAAAGATACATCCTGCTTGTCATAATAATCGCTATAATAATTCATAAGATTTTCTATTGCACTTTGAGATAACTTATTATTAACACTTAAATTATCCATATCATTCTCTATAGTATTCTTTATAAAATGATGCTCTCCAAGAGCTTTTTCCTTTTCACTACTTAATATGTACTGATATGTAGTGTGCAAAATCCCCAAAATACTACCATTGAATACCAACAAAAAGAGAATAAGTACAGCAAAGTAGGTTTTTGTCCAAAATTTCATCTTATGCTAATCCTCCAAACGATATCCTAATTTATACACTGTCTTTATCTGTTCCTCTAGAGATAATTTTTTCCTAAGCTTTTGAATATGTACATCCACAGTTCTTGTATCTCCCTCATAATCAAAGCCCCAAGCTAGTTCTAGTAGCTTTTCCCTAGACATTGCAATATTACGATTTGTTATTAGTACCTCTAGAAGCATATATTCTTGAGGCGTCATTTCAATTTCTATATCGTTAAAAAATACCTTACGGCATTTAAAGTTAACTCTTACAAGGCCTAAAATAAAATCATCATTTTTATTATTTCGTCTTAAGATGATGTTGACTCTTGCTATTAGTTCTAAAATTTCAAAAGGCTTAACTAAATAATCTTCTGCTCCAGAACTAAGACCTTGTAACTTATCCTGCAATGAATCCTTTGCTGTTACAAACATCACAGGAATGGCTTTTATATGTTTTACTATTTCAAAGCCAGAGCACCCTGGCAACATCACATCTAATATAATTAAATCAAAATTCTCTTGCGTTATAGCTGTTAATGCTACTTGTCCATCAAATATAGACTTACATTCATGTCCTATTAATGATAAATTTCTTTTCATTAATTCATTTATACTTATATCATCTTCAACTATCAATATTTTTGCCATTTAATCACCCGTATATAAAAAAGTACTTACTAAAACTAAAAGTTTCTTGGATATCTGAGGTTTTCAAAAATAATTTACTTATCTCAGCAATTTTACTTATTTTTTCATTATAACATTATCATGGATATGTTATAGAGTTGTAAATATATTTCTTTTAATAGAAATACTTAGTATAATAAATCAATTTAAAAATTACTTACCGAATCTCTGATAAATTTTTTTAAAAAAGCCATTCTATAACTATGACATAATTAAGCTACAATAGCTGTAAATATATCTCCACCACAGGATTTCAAGTACTTTAAGCCTGCTTCTATCACAATATGAGTTAGTTTATTCATAATAAAAATACTTTCTGCGAGATAATCATAATATTAAAACAAAATTTCTAAGGAGTGTTATATGAAAATATCAATTAAAATTTTTTCATCAATTATACTTGTTTTTTCATTATTAAATAGCAACATAAGTAGTACTTACTCCACTTCAAATATTAATAAGAATTATAGAAAAATATACAATGTCTCAGTATTATTAAATACTTTTAATGATCCCTTTTTATCAAAGCTCAAGAAAAACTTAGAAGACATTGAAAGAGCAAATAATGATAAAGTTAAATTTACTTTTTATAATACGGATGATAACTTGGCAATACTAAATGAAATATTGGATTCTATTATTTTAAATGATGAAAATATTGATTTATTCATCATAAATTTAGGTAAATTCGAAGAAGATACTACTAAAAACATAATTTCAAAGGCTAAAGCTAAAAATATTCCATTAGTCATAAGCAACATTGCTCCCCTTGCAGCATCAAAACTTTACAATTCTTATAATAAAGTTGCTTTTGTGGATCCTTCTTCCGAAAATGCTGGTTCTATTCAAGGTAAAATGATTGCTGATTTATGGAATGCCAAAAAAACCTTTTAGACAAAAATCATGATAATGCATTACAGTATATTTTATTAGAAGGTGATACTGCTAATTCTGTAGCACAGACTAGAACAGAAGGCGCTATTTCAACCCTTAATAGTTTAGGAATAAAAATACAGAAACTTCAAAGTGTAAATACTTATTGGAATAAAGATTTAGCTAGACTTTATACTGAAAACTCAATTATTAGATATGCTAATAACATTGAAGCAATAATTGCCAATAATGATTACATAGCTATTGGTGCCATTGAAGCTCTCCAAAAATATGGCTATAATACTGGGAATAAATTAAAGCATATACCTGTATTTGGAATTGACGGTACAGAAGAAGCAACCGCTTTAGTTGATAAAAATACTATGGCTGGTACTGTTATTGAAGACAATATTCCCTATGCTAAAGCGATCTATGAAATCGGAATTAACTTAATTAACAATTCACCTCCAACAAAAAATACTCCATATAAAATTATTAATGGCAAAATTTCAATACCTTTAGTCTACTCTGAATATATCCCACACACCAGTAGCTAGATTACATTTTCTGATAAATCACAAAATATAAGAACGACTAGAGAGGGGCAAAACGCCCCTCTCTTCTTAATGACCTCTATCTTTTTAATTTATAGTCAAACTATCCTGGAGGATTTTCTTCATCAACATAGCCTTGATTCAACTCAACGATATTTCCTTCAGGATCTTCTATCCAACAAACCTTCATATTCGGGATAAAAGCACTCATATCTGTAGGCCCAAGACTAATCTTAGCATCTTCGCCCATTTCATTAAGTTTTACTTCTAAATCGTCAACTAAAAAACAAATATGTTTCCACCCTGGATAATCTTGCCCAGAGCCTTCTGATTTAGGAACAGGTAATTCCTTTGTTGATTTAAACAATTCTAAATAGGTATTTCCAGACTTAATCATTACCACTTGATCTGGCCCTGTTGAATATACTCTAGCACGTTTAAATCCGAAATATTTTGTATAAAACTTTTCAACTTGAATAGGATTTTTACAGGATATCGCGACATGAGATATTGGAAAAACAACCATTGCATACCCCCTTTACAATATTAGTTATTTATTTTGCATATAAATAAAATATGCTGTCATGTCTAGCATTAAAGGAATTTCGTAGTCTGGGAATTTTTCAATCATCCTATTCTTAAATTCATCAGAATCCTTTGAAGTCTTAATAATACCCTTTGCTTCTATAATGTAATTGATATTCTCATCAATTATAGATGAATCTGTTGGTTCCCCATGTCCAGGAATTACAACTTCATAATTCTTTTCCTTATACTTTTTAAGTTCATCAATCCAATTGTCACAAGCTAATTCTCCTGTTGAAGTTAACTCTCCAAGGAATAAATAAACCTTATTGTATACCATATCTTGTGATATCAATGTCTTAATTCTAGGAAGCTCTAGTACAAGTAGATGCTTATATTCTGCCTCTGTAACTTTTATTGCATTATATTCAACACTGTCTATTATCAATTTGCCTTCTTCGATAATGTTATTTGGAACAATCTTTTTATCAGTGATAAGATCACCATGTAGGGACCTATGGTAAGTTAACATCCATTCGCCATTTTCCTGTATTTCTTCTTGAGTTTCTGAAAGCGAATATATTGGTAAGTCTTCAAAAGCTTCAAGGCCTGCCCAATGATCTGGATGTGCATGGGTAATAATTACTCTGTCTATAGGCTTTCCTAACTGATTTGCATAAGCTCTAAAGTCTTTTGAATATGGTCTCAATAAAGGTACATCAATTACAACTAATTTATTTTGTGATTCCACTATTATAGAATTTACTTTTTCACCATCAAGAGGACTTGAAGATATGTGAATTGTAATTCCAGCTTTATTAATAACTTTCATATTAGATGCTTCCATTTCTACCTCCCTAAATTGCATGTAATATACTATATTACAAACTCCCTAACACTTCTACTAGCCTGTTACCATATGCGATAGATGATTCAACTGATAATGCTGTTACAAAAGGATGATCATATATACACAATGGATTTTCTCTGTTAGTCCTTGGATCAGAAAATACCTGCCCATTTGGTCCTACTGCATCTTCAACAAGTGGTTGAAGCTGATAGACAAACCCAGGGGTTGTTATATCTGTTCCAGGATTTTTAGGACTTGCTCCATACAATGGATATTTTAGTGGTGAATATATGTCCCACGCTGCAGGATGTGCCGTTACTTTTCTGCCATAAATTATACTCTTCTTCTCATTGTCTGGGTCTCGTGTTAATACTAATGCACCAACAACATAACAAAGAGCCCCTATAATTTTATTACTTTTATATGCTTCAAGTAATAGCTTATGAACATCATTGTTGCCAACAATATCGAAAGGTGATCCAGGACCTCCAACTAATGCAATAGCATCATAGTCTTCCATTTTCGCATCTTCTATCTTGATTGGATTATTCCACTGACCTGTTTCGAGAATTTTTTTTATTCTATCCACGACGAATTTAGGATTAACATTATATCCTTGCATTGGATCGATAAAAGTATCATCCATACTAATTACTAATGGTAACGGTGTTTTCCCTGTCATTGTAGCAAGTGTTACTTCATGACCAGCATTTTTCAAAGCATCCCACGGTGCTTGAAGTTCTTCTCCCCATAATCCGAGATTTGATGCTATAATTAATATTTTTTTACTCAAACTCTATCACCTCACATTTTGTACTTCAACTCTTTATGAATTGAACTTTATCTTCTTCTAATAAAATCTTTTTCCCTTGAAAATTTTTATATTTAAGCTAAAGATCCATCAGAATATTGAACCATTCCTGCAAAGTGAATAGCTATTTTCCCATCTCTTAGCACCCAGCTATCTGCAAACCTCATATGAACTTCTTCACCATTTTCACCTATAGTAGTAATCTTTTCAGTAACCATCAGAGTTTGAGGATTTTCAGTTTCTGAATAAAAAGCAACTTCTGTTACTAATCCCTTCATATCAAGAATGCCGTTTAAGTGTTCTCTTAACTGCTCTTTCCCTCTATAATAAAGAGGTGTTTTTGTGAAGCTACTTATTAAAACACAATCATCTGTATATTGATTCATTAATGCTTCAATCTCTTGATTCTCAACATGGTGAATATGTTGACTGTATAATCTTCCTACTGGAGTATCTGGTACATTTTTCATAATAATTAATCCCCCTTAATTTCCTTTATATAATCATAACGAAGCTGAACCAAGCATAGGTTCAAGGTTATCAACAGTATACTTTGCAATAACTGCCTTTCCTGTTTTACTATCTTTTTCAACAATCCAAGTCTGATAAGCGTCAAAGCCTAGCCATGTGCTCTTTACATCAGGTGGATTCCATATTTTAGTTTGCCAATTTACAACAACCTTCACTTTTGCTTTTTCTTCTTCAATTTCTATATCAACTATAGCTAAAGTATGTGTGTGATCAAAGAATTTGTTTACTATGTTGTGATGCCATTCTGTAAAGCCTTCAATCCCTTTAAAGGTTCCCTCTGGTAAATTCATTTCAAGGCCTTCTGCTACTAATAATGGTAAAAACCCTTCAACAGTGTCATGTATATCAAGTTTTCTAAACCACTTAAATACTAATTCATTTACTTCATACCTTGTAAGCATAATATTACCTCCTACCTATAAATTACTGCCCACACTTACAAACACTTTCACTTGTATATTGATTATTTTCAATTACAAGATCAATAAGAAATGGGCCTTTTGTACTGAGCATTCTTTGTACAGCATCTGCAATTTCTTCTGGCTTTTCAATTCTTAATGCAGACACTCCCATAGACTCTGACAATTGATCAAATCGAATATCTGGGTTATCTAAAATAAATGACTTTGGATACTCATGCTTAGGTATATCTCGTTCTTTCCAATATTGATCAATGTTTTGCATCAATAATCTATAGCTTTTATTATTACAAATAATAAACTTTGCATCTATATTATGATGTACTGCAGTCCACAAAGCTTGGATTGTATACATACTTCCACCATCACCAGTAAAAGCAATAACTGTTTTATCCTTAGCCGCTAATTTTATTCCCATAGCTCCTGGTATACCGACTCCCAATGAGCCACCTCTTGTCTGAAAAAACTGACCTGGCACGGTTGCAGGAATATATCTATTAAGATCTGGAGAAGAAGTTAATGCTTCATCAAATATTATTGCGTCTTTTGGAAGTTGTCTTGCAAGTTCCTGCATAAATTTTGGAGGGTATATAGGAAATGAATTCATTAACTTTTCATCCTTTGAATTCATTTCCTCTATAGTTTTCGCTTTTTCCTTAACCATCCTACTAATATTTAAAGCTGCTATAAGCCGTTGATCTGGCGCCATAGTTTTATCTAATACCTCAGCTAACTTAGAAAGAGTACTTTTAGGATCACTTACAATACCTATATCTACTGGAAAATTCTTAGCTATCTCATAAGAATCTAGATCAACATGAATAAGCTTAGCTCCGTTTGCAAAAATACCTTTTAGTAGAGGGAAAACTTCTGGGAAAATATATGTTCCTACAATAAGAACTGCATCTGCCTCTTCTACATCTTTCTTTGATTGTTCTCCAAACATATGTCCTAAAAGTCCTCTAAATTGTGGATGTGAAGCAGAAATATTTACTTCTGAAGAATCTGCGCCCCAAACCTCTGCACCTATAAGCTCTGCAACTTTTACTAACTCTTCTTGTGCCCCAGAGAAAGTAATACCATCTCCCATTATTATCATAGGGTACTTAGCACTTGCTAGAATTTCTGCCGCTGATTCTAAGGTTTTTTCTTCTGGATAAGAACGAGTATTTAATATAGATGTAGGTACTATTTCATCCTGAATAGGTGCATCTAAAATATCCATAGGAAGGCACACGAAAACTGGTCCCATTGGAGGCGTTGTAGCGATTTTTATTGCTCTTCTCAACACTCTCAAAAGAGATTCGGGATCAACAACTTTTGTTGACCACTTTGTAACAGGCTCTGCCATAGCAACTACATCTGCTGCCATTTGAGCATCCATGGCTTCGTATTTTATCCCAGACTCACCATTGATAACCACTAAAGGAGCATGACCTCTTTTTGCTTGATATATCATTCCTATTCCATTTCCTAAGCCTACGCCGGAATGCAATTGTACGACTGTAGGCTTTTTTGTCTTTCTAGCATATCCATCAGCCATTGCAACTGCAATAGATTCTTGTAGTGTCAGTATATAATGGAAATCTGGGTATTTCTCTAAAGCATCTAAAAATCCTTGCTCAACAGTTCCTGGATTACCAAACATATGAGTAATCCCATCTGCAAGGAATTGCTCAATTATAGCTTCTTTTCCTGTTTTAACATTCATTCTCTCACCTCAAGTTTTGTTTCCTACCAACCATATCTTTTCAAACCATTTTCTAAAACCTGAACTAGCAGTTCCCCTGTTTTATATGAATCTGCTGTTGACCTTCCGGTGATAAAAGGATAATCAACAATAGCAGATATTGTTCTTCCTACATTTCCTATAAATTGTCCATCAGGTCCTACAGCATCTCTTAAAATGAATTCAAGTGGATACGGTGGAGGCCCCATATTAAAGTCAACGCCTATAAATCCAGTACCATCCTTATAATCATATTCAAGTGGATGTCCTGTAACTCGTTTTCCCCAAATTATACTTTTTCTAGTCCAGTACTCCCTTGCAAAGGCTAAACATGCAACACCATAACATTCTGCAACAACTGGTTTTCCAAGTCTGTAAAAAGCGAGTATTAAGTCATGAACTCTCTGATTATTAACCATATCAACAATTGGTCCACTACCTCCAACTAAAAGAATTGCATCATATTCTTTTAGCTCTTCTTCAACACGTTCAACACCTTCATTATAGGCCTCAAATTCTCTTAAATATGTGCTACTACTCATATATGGTCTCTCTGGAAGCAACTCTGAAAGATTAATTGGATTATCAAGTTTGCTTGAAGCCTCTAATTCTTTAACCTTTTGTGCCATTTCCTTAGATACCACTGGTCTTCCTAATGGTGGATCAATAAAAGTATCATCCATACTTGGTGGAAGTGCATGTGGCCTTCTGCCATGAGAAGTTGCAAAGGTTACAGTATAACCAGCTTTTTCAACAGTTTCTAATGGTCCTATCAGTTCCTCTCCCCAATAGCCATATTCAGAAAGTATAAATAGTAATTTCTTCATGTTTACTTTGCTCCTTTCCTGTGCTGGATTCTAATTATAAGTATTAATTTAGTGGTGATATGTATCTGACTAATTACTTAATCTTGTTATCCCCACCGTTCATTATTATGTAGTTTTCTATTCTTTAATTACCTTATTTTATAATTTTTACCATAAAGGTAGATAGTTATCTCTCATATGAATCTAAATTACAAAACATCAGATTTTTTTTATCCATTCTAAAATGTTTAGCTTCAATAAAGGTTGCACATTACCATTACCATTTCCAATACCTTGCTATTTTTGATTTCTTGAACTTAGCTTGGATAATAAAACTTATATATGTTCCAATAAAGCTTCTGCCTAAATTTTATTAATACCGAAATAATTCTACATACCTTCTATGTCGCTCCAACAGTAAAGTTTATATAAATTTTAAAAAGCTTCCGAGGTAAAATCCTCAGAAGCTTTTTTAATAACCACTATTTATATATAAAATATATTTTTAACTATCCTATGAACTTGCCTATGAATTCTTTAACACGAGAATTATCAGTCGTAAACACTTCCTCAGGTGTGCCTTCTTCTTGAATTATTCCATTCTCCATAAAAATAATCCTATCTGAAAGTTCTTTAGCAAACTGCATTTCATGAGTAACTATAATCATCGTCATTTTTTCTTTAGCTAACTCTTTAATAACCTTTAATACTTCTCCTGTTAATTCAGGGTCTAATGCGGAAGTAGGTTCATCAAAGAAAAGTATTTTAGGCTGAAGTGCCAATGCTCTAGCTATTGATACACGTTGTTGTTGTCCACCTGATAATTGAAATGGATAAGCGTCCTTTTTATCTTCTAATCCTAGTTTTTTTAGAAGCACCATTGCACGTTCCTCTGCTTCTTTTTTGCTAATCTTATCTACAGTTATAGGAGCATCAATGATATTTTTTAAAACAGTATAGTGTGGGAAAAGATTGAAATTTTGAAATACTAAACCGAAATGTTTATGAATTCTCTTCAAATTTTTTTTTGAGGCATATATACTTTTACCGTCTACATCCTTACGAGCTGCATGCTCACCAAGATAAATAAGTTCCCCACTATCCATTGTTTCAAGCATTGTTGCACAACGTAACACTGTAGATTTACCCGAACCTGACGGACCAATAATAGATAAAACCTCACCTTCATTTACGGATAATGAGATATCTTTGATTACTTCTAAGTTATCAAAAGATTTTTTCATGTTATTAATTTCCAATATCTTCATAATATTCTCCTTTATCTGTAATAGCTTAGTTTCTTTTCAACTTGTTCCATTGCTATAGCAACTAATAAATTAAATATATAATAGAACAAGCCTGCAACCATTAATGGCATCATTGTTGTCCCTGAAGCTGCAACTTGTTTTGCCGCAGTGAACATTTCTACAATAGATAATACAAAAGCTAAAGAGGTGTCTTTTACCAAGGTAATTGTTTCATTAGTTACTGGTGGTAAAATACGTTTAATGACCTGTGGCAATATAATTTTAAAGAAAGTTTGGCTTTTCGTATAACCTAATACCTTCGCAGCTTCATATTGTCCTACTGGTATAGATTCAATTCCTGAACGATATATCTCAGCAAAGTACGCTGCATAATTTAATACAAATGCAATAATAACCGCTATAAAACGATATGAATTTCCAAGCTGGATTTTAAACACATAATATGGTGCAAAATAAACTACAATTAATTGTAGCATTAGTGGCGTACCACGCATCACTGAGATATAAAATTTAGTTACTGCACGTACCAAAAAGTTTTTTGACATTCTACCAAAAGATATAAGTAATCCAAGTGGCAATGCAAACAGTAAGGTAAGTGCAAAAATCTCAATAGTATAAATAAATCCCTTTCCTAATTGTGATAACATAATTGACAAACTCATAAAAGTTCCTCCATTTTAGATAATCATTTAACCTAAAAAAGGCAGGTGATCTGCCTTTTTTTATTAACTATTCGCCTAAACAAATACTATCTTGTAACTTCCACTTTGTTGCGATTTCTAAGAAAGTTCCATCCTTCAACATTTCTTGTAATGAAGTCTCTACTTTATCTCTAAGCTTTTCGTTTCCTAGTAAAAATCCAACTCCGTATTTTTCTGTTGAGAGATACTGCTCTAATATATTGAACTTTTTGTTATCACGAGATTCCATCTGAGCTTTTGCAACACCAATATCCATTGCTATAGAATCAACAGTGCCCATTTCTAATTCCATAAAAGCAGTATTGTAATCACCAAACTCTACTATTTTAGCAAAAGAGTTTTTAAGCCCTGCATTTTCTTCAGCATTTAATGCTGCTAATGCAGAAGAGTCTTTTTGTACTGCAACTATCTTTCCGGCTAAATCATTTTTCTTCTTTACACCAGAAGAAGTCGTTGCTACAAATACTTGACTATTGTTTACATAAGGAGAACTCCATGTATATTTATCTTCACGCCCATTGATAGTAAAACCATTCCAAATACAATCAATGGAACCAGACTCTAATTCCATATCCTTTGCGTCCCAATCTATCGGCTGTTTTACTAATTCCCAATTGTTACGCTTGCAGACTTCTTGTGCTAAATCAAGATCGAACCCTACATATTCCCCATTTTCGTTCATAAAACCATATGGCTCAAATTCCGCATCAAATCCAACAGTAAATTTCTCTTTTTTTACTTCTGAACTCTTACTTCCACATCCAACCAATGAAGTAAATACAAGTACTATTACTAATAATAACCCTAATTTTTTTCTCATAGCCCCTCCATAATTTTTTAGTCTTTTATCTCTTTATCAATTTATCACACTAAATTGACGCTATAATATGAATGATACCATATAGCTTGGACGCATGTCAACAAACGACATAATTAGCGTTTTCGCTACTAGGCTCAATTTAACTTTGATTTTATGTAAAATCTAATAATACTCTTTACTATTAACTAATTTTTCTTATTTAAGTTTGCCATAAAATTCTTATCTTAAGGATTCACTTGAATTTATCTTACATAATTTTCGAATTCATATTTTAGGACTAATTCTTTGCTTTTAATAAATTTAAAACTTTATAATAAAACTTAGTTTTTATATATTGATACTTCATAACAAGATCAATAAAAAAGGTATCACACTATTCCATGTTGAAATCCTATTGAATATATATTTAAATATTTTAACCGCTTAAATGTGTATTTAAATTAAAGGATTTATACATCCAAATAAATTTAAAAAATTTTTTTCTAACACTTTGTCACAAACTCTAGCTCTTATGTGTTAATAATATAGGTACCGAAATTAAACAAAAAAATCTATTATCAAAAGCTTTTGAATCATGATACCTAGAGAGGAGGAATAAAAGCAAAAGTATGGGTGTTATCAGCTATTTTAAAAAGAAAAAAGATAAGCAAAGCTTAAAAAATATATACGAAGAATTTTATAACCCCATTTACAAAAAAATATCCTACCTCACTGGGGATATGCATGTTGCTGAAGATTTAACACAGGAGGTATTTATGAAGTTATATAATTCACCACCTGACCATGATAATATTGCTGCGTGGCTAAATAAGGTTTCTACTAACATTTCATATAACTATATAAGAGATAAGAAAAACCATGAAAATAAAAATGAGATAATCTATGAAAAAGAAGTAAGTAACATAATTTCAATTGAAGAAATTGCCATTAATAATTGCGAAATAAACTTAACTAGAAAAGTCTTAAATATGCTTTCCCCAAGAGACAGAATGTGTTTACTTCTTAAGTTTTCAGGATATAAATATAGTGAAATTGCAGAAACAATCAAAATTGATAAAAATTCTGTGGGCACAGTTATCTCAAGAGCACAAGCTAAATTTAAAGAAAACTACTTAAAAGCAGAAGAAGGGGTGAATAGAAAATGAAATGTCCAAATGAGGGATTGATTCAGGCATATATTGATAAAGAACTTAATGATTTCGAAATGAAAGAGATAGAAATTCATCTTTCTCAATGTGAAAAGTGTAAGGAAACTTATACAGAATTAAACTCTTTAAATAAGTTTACTTTGGAAAAACTAAATGTATATAAGGAAGATTTTAATGTAAGCAATCTAAAACCAACAAATTTAAATATAGAAATGAAAAGTAAAAAAGGAGTGTTTAAAGATATGAAAAAATATAAAAATATAGCTGTAGCTGCCTGTGCAGCTCTTGCAATAACTACTTGTGTCACAGTAGAACCAATAAGAGCGACAATTATAGATGCAGTATCAATTTTTAGAGCAAAAGAGATTAAAAGTGTAGATATTTCTCTATCTGATATTAATGACCTCGAGAAAGCATTGCAAGAACATAAGACAGATATAGATATTGATAAAATAGGTAAAGTAAACTTCCACGGTGGTGAACGAAAGACTGTAACCCTCGATGAAGCAAAGACTACTTTACCATTCACACTATCTCTTCCAACGGCTCTTTCAGATAAGACTATAGAAAGCGTCGTAATAGATGAACCTTCAAAAATAGACTTTACTCTTAATGTAGAAAATGTAAATGAAATTCTTAAATCTTTAGGTGGTAAAAATATTTTTCCTAAAGACTTAGACGGGAAAACTTTTTCGTTTAACACTTCAGGAATATTAAATGTCAGCTATAGAGATGTTGCAGATAACAAGCATATATCAGTAACGGAAAGTAAAGTTCCAGAACTTCTTGCACCAGCTGATGCAAATGTTGATGAAATATTCAACGCGCTTTCAGAATTATCCGTGCTGCCTCCAAACATTCAAAAACAATTAAAATCCATGAAGGATTGGCAAAATACATTATATGTTCCTAATGTAGAAAATGAATTTGAAGAATTAGATTTAGGTGGCACAAAAGCTGTGGGACATTTTGAAGACACTAATGAAAACAAAAACTCTTATGTCTTAATCCTTAAAAATGATGTGTTAATTAGTCTTTATGGTAATGTTGATAAAAATGAAATTCTCGAAATTGCAAAAACTATGAGGTGATATAATTGGTGATTGAGACAGAAAACCTTTCTAAAATATATAAGAATAATAAAGGTTGTAAAGATATAAGTATAGCTGTTCCTCAAGGCGAAATTTATGGATTTTTAGGTCCAAATGGTGCTGGTAAAAGTACCTTTATAAAAACTATTGTAGGATTACTATTTCCTACCTCAGGGACTGCAAATATACTAGGTAAACCCATTGGTGACATTGAAGCAAAGAGAAAAATAGGTTACTTACCTGAACTTTTTAAATATCAAGAATGGATGACAGGACTAGACCTCCTGTCCTTCCACGCTTCACTATATAAGCTAGATAAAAAGACTTCAACAAAAAAAATAGATGAAGTCCTTGAAATCGTCAATCTAAAAGGGGCTGAAAAGAATAAAATCGGAACCTACAGTAAAGGAATGCAACAGCGAATAGGCATTGCCAGTGCTCTCCTTTGCGATCCAGAACTTCTATTTTTAGATGAACCAACTTCTGCTCTAGACCCTATTGGCAGAAAAGAAGTTAGAGATATTATGATTGAATTAAAAAACAGAGGAAAAACTGTATTTTTAAATAGTCATCTTCTAAGTGAAGTAGAGATGGTATGTGATAGTGCAGCAATTATCAGTAAAGGAACCATCATAAAGCAAGGTAAAATGAATGAGCTCTTAGAAGGAGACACGGTTTTAGACATTCATGCTGAAGATATAACTAATGAAATTTTAAATAAGCTTGAAAAAATTGATGAAGATGTAGTTTTCGATGGGAAAAATATAAAAATGCATATAAACCAGAACCGACAAATACATGACATTGCATCATTAATTATAGCTGGTGGTGGAAAACTCTATGGTCTTACACCTCATAGAAATAGCTTGGAAGAGTTATTTATTAAGCTTGTTGAAAGGGGGCAAGAATAATGTTGGCCATCGCACTGTCAACCTTTAAAGAAATCTATAGAAAGAAAATCTTTCATTTTATAGGCATACTAACTATATTGTATCTTATCCTATTATCAATAATATTCAGATATATAGGAAAAAACATAAATATGAATGATAGCGTAATAAGCATGATTTCGGGTTTTTCCTCTATAATCTCTATACTAGGATTTTATTTTTCAAGCATGCTTGTAGCCTTTTTAACTGTTATGCTGTCTATAGGCATAGTATCTTCCGAAATAGAAAGTGGTACTGTTTTGACCATTTTAACAAAGCCGATTAAAAGAAGTTCATATATTATTGGAAAATATTTTGGCACAGCTGTTCTTATTATTTTATACAGTGCTATTCTTTTTATAGCAGTAATTCTTCTATCAACTATGACTAAAATATCTATTATTGAAACCTTCGGGATAGTAGCTTTAGCTAAAGGTTTCTTGTTCTTTATCCTTGAACCTCTAACTATATTAGCTCTAGCTCTTTATGGAAGTACTATATTTAAAACTTTAAACAATGGAATCTTAATAATTGCTATATACATCCTTGGGACAATAGGCGGAGTAATAGAACAAGTTGGAACATTTACTAGCAACTCTTCCCTTTCCACCTTAGGAATAATTTCTAGCTTAATTTCCCCTTTTGAAGTAGTTTATAGAAAAATGATTTCTACTATTTTTACCTCCTTAGGGGCATTTAGTCCACTAATGGGCTTTGGCATGACTGGAGGAGCTTCAACTACTCCAAGTGGCTGGATGATAGTTTATGTATTCGCATATCTAATATTTTTCATTCTTATGAGCATTATGAACTTTAGAAAAAAAGACATAGGATAAGTTATTACAAATATTAAAAGTATAAACCCTTTACTATATATGTTGCAATAAAGTTGTCTCTCAACCTATCAAACTTTGTGGCTATGCCACAGAATTTTAAATGGAGTTTCATTATTGAAGCTTACATACTATAAAATAAATAACAAAATGCCATTGTATGAACTATGCTGTTTACAATTGATAGATAGTCATTTTTACAATGGCTTTTAGCTTTTCTCTTATAAAACTTATTATAATTATTTATACTTGTCTGCTAAATTGAATAAGATTGTTTTTATCTTCTTAAAAATAAAAGTTCCAAGGTAATATCCTCAGAAACCTTCTAATAACATCTAGTTTTATTTAAATCTATTAATTTATTATATTTTTCGGATTTGTAAACCAGAAAGTTTTTTAAGCCTTAAAACCTCATCATCTGATAGGCTTTCAAAATCACATTGTCTTTCATGCGCTGTGCTAGACATCCATGTATTTTTATTTTTAAAGAAACATAAGTCTTCTGGTAGTTTAGGCTGTACCCATGAATATAAACTTTCTGTTGCTTCAAGGAGAATCTTTTGAGCTTCTTTATCTGCTCTATATCTGTAAACATCAGCAATCTGCTCTAGCAGTGTTGTTCCTGGCCAACTTCTGCTTTTCTTTTTTTCTATTAGGAAAGGTTCTAATAATTTGATAATCCTTTGAGCACTTTCTTCAAAATCCATATCCGGTCTCTGAACCAGGATAAATTCATCACAAGCATCAAATGCAATATCTAAAAGTTCTTTATAAACCTGACCTTCTGGGTTGTTATTCAAACTATACAAAATAAATCCCTCCTTGTATAAAAACAAAAGCCATACTATTAAAGAAGGCTTTTGCTTATTGTAGTATACACTGTTTTTGTTTTTATTATGAATCTTTCATGCTTCCTATTAGCTTTGTGAATAATACCAAATATGTGCATGAGTAGCTCTGTTGTAAACATGGTAATGGTAATAATAACCATTATTCAGTGAACCGTGAATTTCAGGTCCAACAGGTGTCTTGTTTCCTCCAGCAGCATATGCAATATTACGTGCAGTAGATTTGCTATAGCACATTACACTCTGACCTGCCTTGATTCTTGATATAGCCTGGGAATATGAAATGCCACCTTGGATTTGAACATCATTATTAACTATATTTGCTGAATAATACGTATATGAACTATTTGTCCAACTACTCTTTACAGATGAACTTGAATATGTAAGAGCACTAGCTGGAACTGCCATAAATGAAATAGCAGCTAAAATTGTTAATATAAATGAAAACACTTTACTTCTTAACTTTGTCATCATTGGAAATCCCCCCTTTTTAATAGTAATATCATTTCTACGAAAATATTACAATGTTGCCTATTACAAGTCAACCCTTATTATCCCTTAATTTTAATATTACTCGTATAAATATCAATATTTAACATTTGCTTTACACATAATGTACATTATCTTAACTTTAAAATCCTTATTCTCTGTGTACGTATAATGATTAGTACAGCAAGAACAAAAGAGAGTTATCTTAAATTCAACACTAATAAACCTGCTTAAAATTTATCTAAAAGCTTCTTAAAAAATCAACAAAATTCCTATTAAGATATTCATTTCTTTCATATAATATAACACTCCCTTTAAGTAACATACTTAATCCAAGCTCCATATTATATAGATAAAATGATTCTCTTACTCATATATTTTTCATTTAAAGGAGTTGTGTGTTTTGAATAAACGTTTCTTTATATTCCAGAAGGCAATAAACCTTTTTAAAAATTTCATACCCTACAATATTTGCATTATTAATGACTCTGTTGTTGATGTTTATAGATCTGCAAAGACTAATTCTGAAAGAGTAACTCAAACACTCCTTTGTCAAGAAGTTAATATAGAAAGAGAAATCTTAGGTTGGACAAAAGTCGAAGTAGTCGATGGGTACATTGGTTGGGTTAAATCAGATAAAATATATAAAACCATTAATAATCCTCTTCCTACAAAAGTTGTAATAAAATCCAAGATGAAAAGTATTTTTTCAGCAATGAATGGAACTTCAATAATAAAAGAAATAACTTTAGGAACAGAACTACCTGTTATAGAAAAAATAAACAACTGGTATAAAGTAGATCTCACTATGAATAGGATAGGTTGGTTAGAAGATACTGATACACTAGAAACAGCATCGGGAACTCATATTCTTAAAACTACAGGTATTGATTTTGTAGACACCGCAAAAAAATTTTTAGGAGTCCCTTATCTTTGGGGTGGAGTGAGTGCATGGGGTATTGATTGTTCTGGTTTAACCTATATTTGTTGCCGTGTTAATGGTGTTGATTTGCCAAGAGATGCACAACCTCAATATTATTCGATTTCTACCTCCATAAATCCTAATCCCTCAGATATGAAACCTGGCGATCTTTTATTTTTCAGTTCAAAACCTGATTCAAAAAAATATTTAAATCTGATTTCTCATGTTGGCATTTATATCGGTAACAATGATTTTATACACGCAAGCGGCAGTATTGGATCGGTTACTATAACCTCCTTATCTGATGAATATTTTACAAAAAGACTTGTAGGAGTTAAAAGAGTTTTTGAAAACTAAAAAAATTAAAGGGCATTCTCGTATATTTTGAATGCCCTAGACTTATTGTAACTATGCATTTATAACCTTATTGAAAAAATTATAAATCTCACTTTGTTCTATATCTTTTTAAACCTATGATAACAACTTTATATGTTACGATTAAAAATCTATACTAAGTACCACAAAAAGTTTTATATTTTTGTTTACTTGGCTTAGGTAACTTAGCGTATTCTTCTTGTTTTTCTGAATATTCAAAGGGATTTGAAAGTGCGTCTAGCAATTGCTCCATCACACTATAATCTCCATTTTTCACAGCTGCTTCTATTGCTGCTTCTACCCGATGATTACGCGGAATTATCGCAGGATTATTCTTCTTCATTAATTGCTGCACTGAGTCCTTAGATTCCTGTTGTCTACTTAATCTTTCCTGCCATTTCTGATACCAATGCTTAAATTCCGGTGAGGTAAATAGTTCTGTATGCGAGCACATATCTAATGTTAATGCCCTAAAAGTATTTGTATAATCAGCACTATGCTTATGCATCATACCTAGAAGTTCTTCTATAAGAATCTTATCTTCTGGTTCTTCATTAAAGATTCCCAATTTTGCTCTCATTCCTGCAAACCAATTATTTTGATATAACTGAGCAAAATTAGAAACTTCCTCTTGTGCTATTTCTACAGCTTGCTCTTGATCACTATGTAATAAAGGCAGTAGCGTTTCAGCAAGTCTAGCAAGATTCCACACTGCAATATTCGGTTGATTTCCATAAGCATAACGCCCATAGACATCGATAGAACTAAACACTGTTGCTGGATCATAAGTATCCATAAAAGCACAAGGGCCATAATCAATAGTTTCTCCACTAATAGTCATGTTATCGGTATTCATTACTCCATGGATAAATCCAACTAATTGCCATTTCACTATTAATTGCGCCTGCCTATTAATTACTTCCTTAAGCAAGAAAAGATATTTATTCTCATTATTAATTCCCTCTGGAAAGTGTCTTTGTATTGTATAATCAGCTAATGCTTTTAGTTCTTCTCTCTCTCCCCATTGAGATGCATATTGAAAAGTACCAACACGAATATGGCTAGCTGCTATACGTGTCAAGATAGCACCTGGTTGCTCTGTTTCTCGAATTATCGGCTCACCAGTTGTTACTACTGCCAAGCTACGAGTAGTGGGTATACCAAGTCCATACATTGCTTCACTGATTATATATTCTCTTAGCATCGGACCAAGGGCTGCCCTTCCATCACCACCTCTAGAATATCTAGTTCTACCAGAACCTTTTAGTTGAATATCAACCTTCTCTCCTTGAGGAGTAATTTGCTCACCAAGCAATAAAGCACGCCCATCCCCTAGCATAGTAAAACTTCCAAATTGATGTCCTGCATATGCTTGCGTTAGAGGCGATGCTCCTTTTGGAATCTTATTACCTACTAAATTTGCTATACCTTCTTCACTTTGAAGAGCTTGAACATTTAACCCTAAGAAAGTTGCTAATGGGGCATTAAGAATAATTAATTTTGGTGAAGTTATAGGACTTAATCCCTGCTTTGTAAAAAATATTTCTGGCAAACTTTCATAGCTATTGTCTAAGTTCCATCCTATCTCGATTGTTTCTTTTGTTTCTGTCATAATATCTCCTTTCTTTTGTTCTTCTTATTATATTATCCCACAAAAAGGTTATAAATTATCCTACACTAAGTGTGGGATGAAGTAATATTATAAAAAAACCACCATTGAAAGGATTTTAAAATTTTTTATCGAACACCTGTAATATCTTTTATAACTTCCCCAGCGATAATTAATCCTGCAACAGATGGAACAAAGGATGTGCTTCCAGGTATATCTCTTCTATCCGTACATTTCCTTTCTGCTCCTGGCGGACAAATACAATTTGCTCTACAACTTATAGCCATATCTTCTATAGGTCTTTTAGGTTTTTCTGTAGAATATACTACCTTTAGTCGTTTTACTCTTCTTTTCTTTAGTTCATGTCGCATTACTTTCGCTAAAGGACACATAGTGGTTTTATATATATCTGCAACCTCTAATTTCGTAGGGTCTAGTTTATTCCCTGTACCCATGCAACTAATAATCGGAATACCAAGTTCTTGAGATTTCATAACCAGTTCTATTTTTGCTGTAACTGTATCAATAGCATCTACAATATAACTATATGACTTAAAATCAAATTCATCTGAATTTTGTGGCAAAAAGAAACTATTGTGTATTGTTACCTTAGCCTTAGGATTAATAGATAAAATCCTCTCCTTCATAACTTCTGCTTTGTATTTTCCAACAGTTTGCCTAGTAGCTATAATCTGTCGGTTTAAATTTGTTAAACAAACCTTATCATCGTCTATTAATTCAAATTCTCCAACTCCACCTCGTACTAAAGCTTCTACTACAAACCCTCCAACACCGCCAATTCCAAATACAGCTACCTTGGAGTTTTCTAATTTTTCCATTGCCTCTTTTCCAAATAAAAGTTCTGTTCTTGAAAACTGATTTAACATAATAAGCTCCTTTCTGATGAATGAACAATTTTTTTAGTTACATAAAAAAGGAACCTGTATAAAAAATGTTTTTTCAGATTCCTTTAGATATTTTTCATCATATAATTCCCATACGCTTTATATGTTTTTGATTATAGCATAATTATATACCTTGTCAATCACTTTAGTATTGATTATAAATTCTACCCTCAAAATCTTTCCAAATGAATTCATTATTTTCTATAATCATGTACCCATTACTACTATTCTCCTTAGGTATAGATACAGATCCTGGATTCATATAAATATATTCCTCCTTATCAACACACTTAGGCACATGAGTATGCCCATGTAACAAAATATCGCCTTTATGTAATGGTGGAAGATTTTCCTCATTAAAATTATGTCCGTGGGTAGCAAATATCATTTGCTCCTCTATATAAAGAATACAGTAGTCCGCCATAATCGGGAATTTTAATACCATCTGATCAACCTCAGTATCACAATTTCCCCTAACACATAAAATAGATTCCTTCATATCATTTAACATTTCAATTACTTGCTTTGGATTATAATCTTTCGGCAGATCATTTCTTGGTCCATGATAAAGAATGTCTCCTAATAGCAAAAGTTTATCCGCTTGTTCTCTCTCATATGCCTCTATCATCATTTTGCAATAGTATGCTGATCCATGAATATCAGACGCTATCATTATTTTCATAACCTACCTCCATAATAACTTTATTATCCCGTATGCTAACTAAAGTTACTGATGTTCAACTATTATATCGCCATAAACAGCATTTGCAGCCCTACACAAATCATTAGGAGTAAGTTGTAATTGTACACCAACTTTTCCTGCACTCACATATATTTTACCTAAAGCTTCTGCCGTATCACTTATAATAGTTTTATACTGTTTTTTCATACCAATAGAAGTGCATCCTCCACGGACATATCCCGTTACACTATTCAAATCCTTTATATTTATCATTGCAATAGATTTTTCTCCCACAGCCTTTGCCGCTTTCTTCATATCCAGTTCTTTATCAATTGGAATCACAAATACAAAGTATTCCTTACTACTCCCTACGGTAACTAACGTTTTATAAACTTGTTCATATGGAAGATTCAACTTTTCTGCAGTATCCAAGCCATCTACGAATTCGTCACATTCATAGGATTGATGATTGTACTCAATTTTTAATTTATCCAAAATGCGCATGGCATTAGTTTTAATTTCCTTTTGTTTTGCCATATTTTATCTCATCCTTCAATCAATAGATTTTATCAGTATATTTTGTAACTACCAAATGTTCTATATAAAACCACAATAATTTAACTTAAGAGTTTTCTTAAAGTTGGGTTTGACTTCTTATCTATATACCAAATTGTATTTTCATCCATCAAGATTCCTTGAATATTATCCTCCTCACCTAACCATAGACTATAACTTTCCTTTGATTTGTTTTTAAAATAAATATCTACAGAGTAATCAGGTGTTCGTATCTCAAACTTTCCATTAAATTTTTCTTTATCATCTAGTGCTTTTATAAATTTATCAATTTCATCCTTCTCTAAAAAAGTCCATTTTTTATTATCTGATAGCTTAACTACCTCAATATAATCAACTTTTTTACCTTTGCTTATGGAATTATTACAACCCATAAGTAGGGAAATTGTAAATAAAATCATTAGTAATGTAACTTTTTCTATACCCTTTTTATCTCTAAAAACATTTAACTTTTCCATCATTAACTCCTTGCAAACTTTAATTCTCTTATATTTTGTAGACCCATATCAAATCTTAAGACACTATTTTCTAATAATTTTATTATAATGGATAATAATTCAAGCTTCAAACCTTAACTTAACATTACCACTAAACTCCTCAACATTTTTTGTAACTTCTAATCACTTTATATATAATAGACTTTCACTGTTCAGTTGTTGCTCATGTTAGGCACACTAAAGAAAAAATTCCCTTAACCTATTGGTTAAGGGAATAACTTAATCCTTTGTGCTAGTTAAATAGCTGGCAATACTTACAAATAAAAAAACTTTAGCATATTTGCAACCTATCATTAAAAAACTCCACTAATCTAATGATAGGAGGATAACCTATATGCTAAAGTTTACTATTGCTGAAATTCGTAAAGAGTTAACGAAATTTCTTAACTATCAATATGATCGAATGAAAATTGCAGATAGTATGCCAATTCCTGTGTAAGTTTGGTAGATCGCCTTTCCATAAAACTTTTAACAATAAACCATAACAATAGCAAAACTAAACTTTTAAAACCTTTTAGGCAGTTGATACTCAATGCTCATGGTAGAGTAGAAACTACTTTTTTCTAGGCTCTCCGAACAATTAAAATTAAAATTCTATACACTTGTGTCAGCTACTTTATCACCCAACTTATATTTATTAAGTAACTGAAAACTAGGTAGTATATCCCCTATTACTTCGTCTAAATTATTCTTTAATTCAACTCTGCTCCAATGTTGCAGATTATTTAATTCATTCTTGTCTAATATATTAAGTTCTTTTAATATCTGCATAACTACTGGATATACGGCTCTTTCATTTCCATCAATAATTTTCACACAAATTCCTATACCCTTATCTTTTATACCAACACAGTATACTGCCTCACTTCCAACCTTTCCAATTAACTTTCCATTTGTAAACCTCATTAATTCCGTACAAAATTCTTCATCACCAGCTACCATTTCTGGATATTCTATCATTGATTCTATAATTGTTTTACACGCTTTATGATACTTGCTATTTTCATCATTTGCAAAATTCATAATTCTAGCATAGGATAAGGCAATGTTGTATATTGGAATTATGTATATTGGTGCTCCACATCCGTCGATACCAACCGTAATGTTTTCCTCATTATAGTCTGTGAAATATGAAATCGTGTTTAATATTTCATGTTGAGCTGGATGGTCTATCCTATTATAATCATCTATTGAATAATTTTTGTACTTTGCTAATGTAAGCATACCAACATGTTTTGCAGAACAACTACAATGCAGCACTGAAGGCTTTTCTTTGCTACTCTGCAACCTATTAGCTTCTTCCTTATTATAAGGAATCATAATCCCACACTTTAACACATTAGCTTCTTCACCAATTTTTTTTAACATTTCAGTAACCGTATCTTGATGCATAATCTGTCCGCTATGTGATGAACACATAATTGATATTTCTTTCTTTGTAAAACCAAAATGCTGAGAGGCACCAGACTCTATAACTGGGACTGCCTGTATGGGTTTTGCTGAAGATCTAAAATATATCTTTGTATTGCTATCCCCAATTTCTTTTATTATTTTTCCAGAACTATCTACTACACAAATGTAGCCATAATGTATACTTTCTACATAGCCACTTCTCGTAAGCACAGCTAATTGTTCCATAAATTATCTCCCTTAAATTCTAATAACTGTCCAATAGTTATGTTTTTATTGGATTGATTTTTATTAATGTTAAATACTGGCAAAGTGTAGCCAATCACATCACTCACATGATTTTTCAATGGTGTAAATGCCCAATTATATAATTGTTTAGACTCAGTTTTTGTAAATATCCCTAATTGTTTTAGGACTTCAATTATTACGGGATAACATGCCCTCTCGTTGCCATCAACTATTTTTACTACTATTCCAATTTTCTTTTCTGGTACTGCCACACAATATAGACCTTCATCCCCTACTTTTGCAATCATTCTTTTATCAGAGTGACCCATCAATTCTGTATAAAATTCTTCATACCCATCTATCATCTCAGGATAAGCCACCATAGAATTACGTATCTTTGTAAGTGCATCTTTATATTCTTCCTTAGTATTTCCTCCATCCGCTAACAATGCGTATAGATATGATATTTGTTGTATCGTTATCATAAAACTTGGAACAGTACATCCGTCTATACCTAGAATAATATCTTCCTCTGAGCAACCTAGTAACTTTGATATATTATATAAAATCAACTTTTGTAGGGGATGACATTTATCATTATAACTGTCTATAGGTAGCCCTAATGCCTTGCAAGCTGCAAGCATTCCTGAGTGCTTCCCTGAACAACAATTATATAATTTAGATGGTCTTTCATTTTTTCTAATAAGCCTTTCATTCATTTCTTTGTTATACGGAGCACTTATTCCACACTTTAGGTCTTCCTCACTTACTCCTATCTTATTTAATATTGAGCTGATAGTTTCTCGATGATAATCTTCCCCAGTATGAGATGAACATATTATTGCTAACTCTTTTTCACTAATATCAAACTGCTCCATTGCACCTGATTTTATAAATGTAGTTGCTATAAATGGCTTAGCAGCTGACCTTAAAAAAACCTTATCTTTACAATCCCCGATATTATAAAGAACATTATTATTTGAGTCTGTTATACATATATATCCGGCATGTATGCTTTCAATCCTATTACTCCTAGTCAATGCTACTAATGGTTCCAAAGTGCTCCCCCTATCTTTCTAAATATCTTATAATATTATCCACTAAATCATATATTTTTATGTGTAATAAAACTATTTCCTATAATAAGAATCCTCATTTATGTATAAATAAAACACTGCCTCAAACTAATACCTATTATTTGTTTTTTGTTAAATAAATAGCCAGTAATATAAAATTTCACACCCCAAAATCCATAATAAAAATCCCCTCAAACCTATGTCTGAGAGGATAAATTAATAAATATATTTATTAATCAAAAGCTTTTTCAACTATTTTTACTATGTCTTCTAAAATTTCTTGATCTTCAACTGAAAAACGTCCAAATAAAGGACTATCTATATCTAATACTCCTACAACGGTTCCCTTACTGCTGTGAATAGGAATAACAATTTCTGAATTAGAAGCACTGTCACAAGCAATATGTCCTGGAAAATCGTGAACATTTTCTATACGTTTTGTAGAATCTTCTACAGCAGCAGTTCCACATACACCTTTTCCTAAAGCTATATGAGTACATGCAACTTTACCTTGAAAAGGTCCTAAAACCAATTCTCCATCTCTAATAAGATAAAATCCAGCCCAATTAATATCTTGAAGCTCACTCCATAACAATGCAGATGCATTAGAAAGATTAGTTATAAGCCAATCTTCTTTTGTAATCAATGCTTCCATTTGCTTAACCAATAATTTATCCATACTTTTACCTCATTTCATAGATTGATTTTTCTCTTTTGTATGTATACCTCTTAAATATAACATAATTGTGATATTAATTTCTATTGTCATAAACATTATGATAACTGATAATGAGCTGTAAATATAGCCTTATTATCGGGTTTTGGCACCTTAAATTTAATCGTATATCGTAATAAGGTAATTAATCATTAGTTGAAAAAATTACTGATAGCCAAAAATGTTATCAATTAGCCATCAGTAATTTTTATCGTTATTAATAATTCTTATCACTTTTTAAACTTTTTCTTTTTCTAATATATCACCATTTCTAAGGTTTGTTCTCATTTTACTAATAATAGTATCCATTCTTTCTAATTCTTCTAATATGCTTTTCTCTTCTCTATCTGTTTCTATGACTTTATAAATACCACCATTCTTAATTACAATCCTTTTATCTGCCATAAGAGCCAGGCTCGGATCATGAGTTGCCATCAAAACAATTTTTTCCTTGCTTACAAGAAGATTTAAAGCTCTTTTTCTATCAATTCCTGCATTTTCTATTTCATCAATAAGTACTATGGGTGAAGTACTCAAAATTGCAGTATCTGCTATCATTAAAGCTCTGGATTGGCCACCACTTAAGCCAGTTATAGGTGTATCTAAATTAAACTTCTCACCAGCCAATTCATTTGCTGCTTCTAATATTTTATTAGTAACCTCCTCTTCATTATCAATCATTCGGCTTCTTGCATGTAATTCTATAAATTCTTTTACGGATAAGTCCATAATAAAATTCATATTCTGTGATAATTGAGCTACTAATTTATTGCTTGTAGAAAATCTAAGGCTTTTATCTGGAAATTCTCCATTAATTAATATTACTCTTTCCGTTGGAGTATCTTTGTTAGCTGCCCATTCTATATCTGCTAACAATCTACTTTTTCCAGCTCCTGTTGGTCCCACTATAGATATTATTTCGCTTTTATTAATAGTTAACTTATCAAAATTCTCTTTATTTCCATACTTATCTTTACCGGCAATTATAGTTATAGAATCTACTCTATCTTTTTCTACTCCTAAGAATTCCAGCATTTGATTAATAAAAATTTCTAAATCAATTTTCATCTTCTCTATATCTATTGCCCATTCTTCAATTTCTTCTTGGGTAAAGTGCTTTAAATATTCTTGAAAAGTATATTCTTTATAACCCTTTACGTCTAATTTGTTATTTTCAAAGAAAGACAGTATAAAAGGATATTGTTTCTCAAGGTCCTTAATTTTTTCTTTTTCTAATTCTTCTATCTTAAGCATTGCCATCACCTATTTTTATCTTTCTTACATTACCCATTTGATATTCGTCTCCAATCCTTGTCTCCCCTAAACAATAGGAGCATAATGAAGAAGGCATTGGGAATTTTAATTCTTTACCCTTTACAGTTTCAATATCTAAACCTTCGTCATACACAAGAGTGCTAAGTTCAAAAGCTCCTTGTCCTGTTAATCCATTAACAAAAATAATTATTGCTTGAGGATTTACAGAGTTAACTCTTGAAGCAAAAACTTCTCTTTCTGCTTGGGATACTATATCGCCTTTTGTTATAACTATTATGTCAGCAGTTTTTATCATAGGGCCTATTTTTTTAGGAGTATTTATTCCACTAAGGTTATCGATGACGCAGATTGCTTTTATCCCTTTAATATATGGAGAGCATCTATTGCATAAACCTGCACTTTCAGTTATAAGTAAATCAAGATTCTCCTTGACTCCCCATTGAACTACTTCTTCAATATTGCTAACAAAATAATGGTCTGGACACAAGGAACCTGATAAACCTTTTTTTACTGGAACTCCCGCCTTCCCATATAAAACATCATCATCTGTATAAAGACAGTCAAATTTAACTACGCCTACCTTTAAGCCTCTTTTTTTAATGGCTTCGATAGTTTTTAATATTACAGAGGTCTTTCCTGAGGATGGAGGACCTGATATATTTACTAAATTCATACTGTTTTATCTCCTTCTACAAAACTATTGAATATATCTAAAGATTTTTTAATTTCCACACTTATATCTTTTTCTTTTATATAATCCCAACCTAGCCACATATATTTATTTTCCTTAGAAATCATATTATCTACTTCTGGATTTACACTTGGGAATCTTCCATTGTGGGATAATATTTCACCTATTTCCTTTGAAGCGAAAAAGTCTACTATTGGCTTCAATTCTGCCTTTTTACTTTTTTTGCTCAGCATAAATATCGGACTTACAATTGCTCCCTCTTTAGGCCATACTGGAACCATAGGTCCATCTTCCTTCACCATCTTCGTAAAGAAATATGGCATAATTGTTATTGTTGGCTTATCAAATTTCTTTATATGTGACTTTACCATCTCTGAAGGATGCATACTTTTTTTAAGGCTCTTTCCTAATCTTCTTACACCATCTTCTCCGTAATTCTTGTAAATATTCAGTAAGATAGAATTAAACAAATCGAAATCTGCTATAGGTAAGCTTACACTATTTTCAAACTCTTCTTGCAATATATCTTCCCAGCTTGTTGGAATCTTTCTTCCACTTAATTCTTCAACATTGACTAAAAACACCGCTGCTACTACACCTACAATTGAATATTGTCTATTAGGATCTTTTAGCTTTATATAGTCATTTTCAAAATCTTCATTATAATGTTCAAAATCTGTTAAATCTTCGAACATGTCTTCTGCTTTATATTTTCCAAATAATTTTTTATCAAAGAATAACTCAAAACCTGCTGATATAAATAAGTCTGGTAGTTGTTCCTTTGACTGTTCCATCAAAGCATCCTTTAACCAACTAATTCCCATTGAAGCAGCTTTTAATTCGTATTCTAGCTTATAATCGAAATTTTGATTATTAACCCATCCTTCAAAAGCCTCTGTTAATGGAGCCTTAACTGGGCAAGGTAATACTCCAGCAATTTTTATTGTATTATTTTTTTCTGATAATTCCTCTGATCCAGGATTGTTATTTTCAATTTTTTCTATAAGCTCTGCCATAAAAGTTTCTACATTTATTTTTTTCAGCTTTAAAGCAGCTTCTAAGGAAATAGACTTTCCAAATACTTTTCTCATATTTTCATCTTTTAAATTGCTAAAACCTAAAGCTATCAATAACTCTGTAGCCTCACTATAGTTTTCTGTAATATTAAACAATGTATCTTCTATATCAAAATATTTATTCGTCATACTATATCCACTCCCATTACTTTTTAATAACCGTTATAAATCTAAAATATCTTTCACAACCTTATTTCCATTACTTTATTAATAATTAATATACATGTGATGTAGTAATACTATTGGAACTACATCAAAAGCCTACAAGTACATATTGAAAAATCAAGATATCTTATGAAGCTTATTTATTAAACATAGTATAAGCTTATCATTAAAACTCTATAAATTCTGTATCAGTTGTTACTATAATCTAAATATTAATTTTCGTCTAAGATTTTAGGTGATAAAAGTTATTGCAAAACTTCACCCTTCTCCAGTTAATGTAGTAATATGATATTTTTAAAACCCCTAATTAGTAGCTAATAATATTACTAATTAGGGGTTATGACTATAAAAATTCTTTTTCATACTTGGGTAATTCGACTACGATTTTAAAAATTCCATCTACCAGTGTTGCTTCTGTCCGTCCACCCATCTGATTAGCCAGAAGTTTTACTATTGCCAAACCTAAACCACCAGTTTTCTCTCTTGCTTTATCTGCTACATAAAACCGATCAAAAATTCTCTTTACATCCATTTCAGAAGTGTTACTAACAAAGTTACTAAAAGATATTATTGCATTGTTATCAGTAAAAACTCTTACTTCTATATCATTATTTGAATGTTGGATACTGTTTCGTATCAAGTTTCTAATAATTCTTAAGGTCATCTCTTTATCAACCAAGGCAAATACCGGTAAAACATCACAAAATTTTACAGATAGGTTTCTTTCTTCAAAGGTTGAGATAGCTTCAGCCAAACATTCTGCTACTAAATTTGTGAGATTTATTTTTTCTTTTTGTAATTCTGGTTCTAAATTCACAAGATAACTATATTCAAAAAAGTGTTCGATTAATCTTCCTAACTCATCAGCATGCTTTTGAGCAATTATCAGCTTCTCCATTTGTTCTTCTGATAACCCACCTTTTTTCATAAGCTGTTGGTATCCCTTAATAGCAGTAAGTGGAGTTCTTAAATCATGAGATATATTTGCAATCATCTCTCTAAAATGCTTTTCCTCACCAATAATATTAAGACGGAGGTTTTCCTCCGCCTTAAGGCATTTATTAATATTAATAGCCAAAATGTTAAGCTCCTTATTAATCAACGCTAAACTGATAGGTTGATGCGTATTTTCTTTTATTCGTTTGGTCAACTGCTTATTAATACTGCGTAATTGCAGTTGTACAAATATAACATATGAACTCAGTGATATAACCAATATACCCAAAATACAAACTGCAATTATCAACCTCTTCACCACCTCTTAATTATTTGATTTCTGATTTTCTAAATGTAAAATAACTAATAAAAAACATTGTGCTTATAAATAATAAACTAATGGAAATTGTCTTAAAGATTTCCCCAGTACCTGTATTTAAAACCACCATACTATGCTTTCCTCCATAAGGAGTGCAAGAGAAAATATTATAAATCACCAAAGAAAAATTTTTTACTCCTACCAACTGAGCAAAAAGAATTGTTGCTCCATAATAAATTGCAACTACAAAAACTGGTTTTTTAAGAGCAAGGGCAAGAGGTATACAAAGACTCATTTGAGCTAAATACACAAGTAGCAAAGTTAACATCACAACTAATAACTTCCACATTTCTACTGCAGAAAGGACTTTCCCCGTCTCCACTGTAAGTAAATTTAGGAAACCTATAGAAACAGATCCCATACTAAACTTGTAACCTGTACCAAAAGCAATAACTGTTGCAACAATATATGGAATCAAAATAACTACTATTGAACACAAAAATGTTATAATCTTTACAACTATCACAGTTCCCCTACTATTACCATTTGCAATAGATTCATGAATTATTTTGTTATCAAAATCGCCACAAATAAAAACACCTGCCATAACAGCACCAAGAATACTCATAACATTTATATCTGAGAACATAAATCCAATTCCAGCCATACTAGTGCTAATACTACCTTGCTGTATTAAATATGCCATCATGACCATAGCCACTGCACTTATAGTTGTTATTGCAAATATAACTTTTATTGTCATAGATTTCCGTATTTTAAACAAATCTGCTAAAATTAAATTATACATCCTTGCTACCCCCAACAATAGAAATAAAATAATCCTCAAGAGTATCTCCTTCATTTGAAAGATTAGTAATTATAATACCATTTTCAAAAAGAGTTCTACCCACAAGTTCCTTTTTATCCAAATAATCGTATAGCTTAATGGACTTATCAGGCATAACCTTATAGTTTTGGGTATTCAATTTCATTTCCAAAACACTGGCTAACTTTTCTGGTTGCACACAACTTATAAGAAGATGATGCTTACAATTCTCTTCTAATTGTTCAAGGGTTAATGTCTGCTTAATTTCCCCTTTATGAATTATAATATAATCTGTCGCTGTTTGATATAACTCTGGCAAGTTATGACTTGAGATTAAAATAGTCATTTGCCTTTCTTCACATAATTTCTTTAGTAATTTTCTTATCTCTACTACCCCTAATGGATCAAGCCCGTTTATCGGTTCATCGAGGATAAGCAATTCAGGATTACCAATTAAAGCAATAGCAATTCCCAAACGTTGCTTCATTCCAAGTGAAAAATCTTTTGCTTTCTTTTTACCAGTATCTAAAAGTCCTACCAATTCTAACAGTTCATCCTCTACTTGCTTATCTGGTATACCTTTCATAATTCTGTGGAGTCTCATATTTTCCATTGCAGTCATATTAGGCGAAAGACTAGGATATTCAATCATGCTTCCAATCCTTTTTCTCTCGAGCTGTAATTCTTTTTCACCACCATGGCCAAAAAGCTCTAGACTTCCACTTGTAGGAAAAGTGAGACCTGTAATAACCCTCATAAGTGTGGATTTCCCAGCACCATTTTGTCCAATTAATCCATATATCTTACCAGCTTCTAAAGATACTGATACATCCTTTAGCGCATTACTGCCTTTATAAATTTTACTTAGGTTATGTGTTTTTAAAATATACTTTTTCATTTTTATTCACACGTCCTTTCTATCTACAAGTCTAATGCCTAAAGGTTTAGAAAAGGTTAAGAATTTTAATTAAACTGTAAGGAAATAGATAATCTATCTGTATCAATAAATTTATTACCTTAATCAAAAGTTTACTTAATTATACTTATATAATTGGAGCGTCCATCTATTCTTTGTATAAACGATATCCCAATCCCCATACGGTTTCAATATATTTCTCATGTTCATTTGCTTTCTGCAATTTACTTCGTAGGTTACTAACATGAGTTTTTACAGCATTATCATCGCCAAGGTATTCCTCTTTCCAAATAGATTCATATAAATTCGCCTTTGTAAAAACCTTACCTTGGTATTTTATAAGCATCTCTAATATCATATATTCTTTTGCAGTAAGTTCAATTTCAACTCCATTTACAGAAACATGTTTTGAATTATCATCAAGAACTATATCTTTATATTTAATAACTTTATTTATATGTACTTGCTTATGGCACCGCCTAAGAGTAGCTTCTATCCGTGCTAATACCTCACCTAAATCAAAAGGTTTAGTTATATAATCATCTGCACCTAGCTTTAAAATGTCTATCTTTGTACCAACCATATCCTTTGCAGAAATAACGATAACAGGCGTATCAGAAAAGTTCCTCATTTCTTTAAGTATTTCATCTCCGCTTTTATATGGAAGCATAATATCAAGCAATATCAAATCATAGTTGGAATTTTTGATTTCATTAATACCTTCTATCCCCGTATAAGCTGACTTCACCTGATACCCTGCGTCAAACAAAACTTCTGAAATCATTCTATTTACGTCCTTGTTATCTTCTATAAGCAGAATAGTATTCATAAAATATTTCTCCTATCTGTATTTAATCTCAGCATTGAAATCCTTATCTTCATATAGCAAACTTTTTCTTTTATAATTATACCATGATTTTTTATCCTCAAAGTACCTTCAATAAACCATATCCTACCACCATCAATAGCAACAAACTATTAGCTTAATGATTATGAGAAGTTGAATCAGAAACTATTGAAGTATAAACTTTCTATGTAAAGTAGTCACTATAACTATTAATTAAACAATCAATATATTTCTATCAGTAAGCACTCATCGGTATTAATATTCCATTATAAAATAGCAAAACCTCTGATTATCATTTAACTGTTAATCAGAGGTTTATATATTTTACAGATATGACTGTTTCAAAATCTATGGCAAGCTTTTATCACAGTCCTTATATTTTAAATTTGACCTATAAAAGAAACTTATACTTACTAGCCCTCAACCTTTATATCAAAAATATCAAGGAAGAATATGAATAAAGGAATTCCTAAAAGCAGTCCCCATACACCCATTAAATGCTCGCCTACTAGTAATATTACAAAGACCATAAATACAGGTAACTTAGTCTTCATAGACATTAATTTAGGATTTAAGACATAACTCTCAAGGGCATGAAGTACAGCTATCATAATGATAACTTCAATTATTTTCACCATTCCACCGATATTAAAAGCAATAATAGAAAGTGGTACTAAAGATACAATAACTCCCGCAACTGGAATAAGTCCAAGTATAAATATCATGGTACCAATTCCTAATGCTTGAGGAAATCCCATTATAGCTAAAGCAATAACTGACAATACTGAATTTATAAATGCAATAACTATTTGCAATTGTATAACTTTTCCGAATGAGTTTAGGAATATTCCTCCACAATATTTACAGTATTCGTATGCAAATGCAAGCTTACTACCTTCGAGTCTTTGTCCAAAAGCAATTATCTCTTCTTTCTCTAATATGAAAAAGAAACTTAAAAGAAATGCTATTACAACATTCATACTAAATGTACCTATTTGTGTTGCTAACTCAATAATTTTATCTTCACTTTGCTTAAGATAATCTTGTATTTGAATTTCTTTTATAATATTAAATATTGTATCTCCAACTTTATCATGTACTTGTTCTAAATTGAAAGTCGATAATAAATTAATTATATCGATCAATTGTTGTGTTACTTGCGGTATATATCTAATACTCATTATCACTATAATGGCTAGGATAATAACATACACACTTATTGTTACCATCTTACTACTGAGTTTTATCCAACTGTTCACTTTGGTGTATACAAATTTGTGTATCTGAGAAAATATAAAGGTAAATATAAAGGTCAATAATAATAAATTTATCATACTCTTTAACATATATATGATAGCAATAATAACTCCAATAATCGCCATCTTTTTTATTATAGAGCTCTTAGTGATATTTTCAAAAATATTCATTCTGCTCCCTCTCATGAAAAAAATAAATTTATTCTATCATTATATCAGATTATGTTAATATTCAGTATACATATTATAATATTCTATTTATTATTATGAAACAATTCGACTTGCCGCCGAAATAAATTGCTAAAATTTATTTTTTGTTTTTTTCAAATTCACTCATTTCATAAGCTATGAAGCTTCGTATAATAAATTCATAAATCCTAACAACTAAGTCAGGATCAATTTCTTCTGCTGACGCAATCGTTCTTACTTTTTGCAGCACATCTTTTATTCTATCCTCTGCTACTACATCACTAGATGTCTTTTTATATTTTGACGCTTCTTTAACATTGGCATTTCTCTTTGATAACAATCTAACAATTTTCCTGTCGATTTCATCGATATTTTTCCTTATTTGTCCCATTTTCACCTTTATAATTTCTGAGTCATCTAAACAAATCTTGTCATTAATACTTAAAAAATTCCTTATAATAATCAAGTCATCGTTATTATTTATAAAATCTGGATAAAATCTCACACCATATACTGGATAGTTCCTATGTTTTATTGCTTCTATTTGAGCACTCTCTTCCGAAAATGCTATTGATATAACTTGATCTACTAACTTATCTTTATTTATATAAATTGATTGACCCCCCATTGCATTAAATGATAAAGGAAAATCTTTAAATAATTCTTCATTAGTATCACAAGTAATTAAAGCATCATTATTGTTATTAAGTTCAACTATTTCGCATCCAAAGTACTCTGCAATTATTGCATATCCACCAGCAACCCCTAATATAGGTATAACACTTTTATATTTCTCAAGGATTTCTTTAAAACTTCCAGTTTCCAAATCCTTTTTATATTTTAAAGAAATAATTATAGAATCTGGTTGTAATTTTGAAATTTTCTCAATAGAAACTTCTTTATCCTGAATAATTTTAACTTCTGTTTTTGCGACTTTCTTAATACACTCTACAAAACTATTTGTACGTTCATCATTATTAGTTATAATTAGTATCATATAGCATTCCACCCTTTTAAGAACTTTTATTAATCCTTCCTAAATGGTATCATATTACCCTAAAATATACAAAAATTCTTCAACTACTGGTCTAACATAGAATAAGGAATTCTCTAATCCTTATGTTAAATTTTCATATATCCTCTAGTATAAATTCTAATTGAAAGTAAAGAATAAAATTGAATTTATTTAAGGAGGTGCATAGAATGTTTAAACATGAAAAACAGCTATTAAATCAATTGGAAGTAAAGGTTGAGAGGCCTAATCCTCAATATGCCGTGCTAATGCAAGAGCAATTAGGTGGAGGAAATGGTGAATTAAAAGCAGCGATGCAATATTTATCTCAAAGCTTCAGAATAAAAGATCAAACTATAAAAGACCTCTTTCTTGATATTGGTACTGAAGAACTTAGTCATATGGAAATTGTTGCTGAAACTATAAATTTACTAAATGGACATAATGTTGATAATACATCTGTAGGAAGCGGTGAAATAGAAACTCACGTTCTTACTGGCCTTTCCCCAGTTCTCATTAATTCTTCTGGTGAGCCATGGACAGCTAACTATGTAACAGTTACAGGTGATTTAGTCGCAGACCTACTTTCAAATATAGCATCAGAACAAAGAGCGAAGGTAGTTTATGAATATCTTTATAGGCAAATTAATGATAAACATGTAAAAAATACAATTGACTTTTTATTAAACCGTGAAGAAGCTCATAATGCTTTGTTCAGAGAGGCTTTAAACAAAATCAAGGACACTGGCTCAAATATGGATTTTGGAGTTACAGAGGATTCAAGACTCTACTTTGATTTATCAACACCTGGTAGATATTTTGAAAACCCTAACCCTACAGCACCTGAATTTGCTAATCCAAGAAGATAATATATAAAACTCTGACACTAGCAGTTAAAATACTCCTAGTGCCAGAGTTCCGTAAGAAATTATCATTCCACCTGAGAAATCATGCTTGTTATTAAGGTTTATGTTTGGTGAAGCTAATTATTTTAAACTACTTAGGTGTGCTCTTCCCAAAATAAAATAGGCACACCTAACTCATTATATAATTTTTTCGTAGGATAAGTAGCTATATTTATCCTTCTTTCTTTAACATGTATATTCCTATAGGTATTAAATCAGCTTCATTATTTTCAGGACTCAAGGTTCTTTGAAATGAAATTTTATTGTGGGATAAAGCTAGTTCCACGAAATATAGAAAAATACCCATATCTATTGAATTATAAAAAGATACTTTTTCTTTTGGTATAATTGATTTAATTTCTGTTATTCGATATATTTTTAAAGTATGATTTTCACAAACAACTCGCCAGGGTTGAGTATTACAAGCACTTGGGGCATATTTAACAAACTCAGCTATTTCAAAGCTCAAATCCCCTTTCCATATGTCACTTGTTTCTTTTCGCTTACTTTTTCTATAGTCTTTCCTAAACTGATTTTCTTCTGCTTTTCCCAAAGCCAGCATTATTACATATGGCAAATTATTGTATTGAGTCTCATTTACTTTTCCCATTCCATACCAACATACACCTATGTTTCTTGAAGCTAAATATAAATCCAGTTGCTCAAACATATAACCAACATTTAGTAAGTAATGCTCCTTTTCTTCACTATAAATAAGTAAACAGCATTCCCCACGTTTACAGGTAGTCTTTTCTCTTGGAACAATTTCATATTTTACTTCTATTCCAGTTATAAGAGGAATTAATCTTTTTATTTCTTCATTTATATCCTGCAATTCTTCTTCTGAAAAAGACAATGCATCATTAAACTTTCTAAATGATTTTCTTTTAAAAATCATGTCATATAATTCCTTCAAAGTTACAACCTCCCTCAATGATTTTTCCAACTCAAATGATATTAGGTTATAAAATTATTTACAACATGAATTTTAAAATTAAGTATTTTTCTAGAATCCTAATGAATTTTCGCCCAGACTGTTTCACCAACATTTGTTATTCCACTAAGTACGATACACTCTCTGCAGTTCTCATAATCATATGCTGTAAATACATAAGTTTTTTCTGGAATAAGGTAATCTGGCAGTTTTGACACAACGGATTCTGCCATAGTATTATTGTCAGCTTTCAATAAAAGCCATTCCCATTCTAACTCCAGCATTTCCTTTTTGTCTGAAAGCTTAGTTACCGTTGATTTCTCACCTGCATATGGTTCTGGGGAAAACAATGGCCAACCGTCAACAAAGTACATTTTCCTTATAGCCATATAATGCATTCTAAAAGACTGTCTATCCTTTTCCTTCTTACAAAATATCTGAGCACCATCTCTAACATGATGTACAAAGAAATATTCATCTTTTTCAGGCGCATAGAAAGGAACTCCATGCCCTGGGCCTCTAAATCCATCAAACTTCCAACCCTCACTGTCATTTCCAGCATAAGGATTAGACCCTTTAAAATGATAGCTTCCTGCTAGCTTCATACCAAGAGCATTCCCTACCATACTTTCACCATTGTAATCTACATAGGGGCCTGTAATCTTCTTGCATCTACCTACTCTTATATCATAATCATCACCAAGCCAACCATAAGAAAGGAACATGTAATAATACTCTGTGTCAGGATTATAGATTATAGCGGCACCCTCTGGCCCATCAATGTATGAATTATATGGTTTCTTCGCAATACATTCTCCTTGGTAATACTTATCAGGGTTTATTGGCATTCCTGTTTCTTTATCAAGTTCTTTAATAAAAATGCCTCCAAAGAACGAGCCGTAGATAAAATACTTTCTTCCATCAGCAGTATCACAGACATGAGCATCTATAGCATTAGGCTCTGCATCTGATGTATTCCAAGTATCCATCACCACACCTCTATTTTCAAAAGGTCCTTCTGGATTACTAGCAACAGCAAGCCATATTCTCGATTCTGAACTACCAAATGCTTTTGTTGCGGAATAATACATTCTGTATTCCCCGTCTACATACTCCGTATATGGCGCCCAAAAACCAAATGTTGGATCAAAGCCCTCACCATTATCACGCCCCTGAGCTATTGCCTCATCTGATAAAACCCGTCCAACAAACTCAAAATTTATTAAGTCTTTGCTCTTTCTTACAGGTATACCTTGACGATAATCTGATACAATAGCAGTATCTGTACAATATGAATAATACGTTTTGCTAACAGGATCCCACATCATAGATGGGTCATGTGATTCAAAACATGTATTTAAATCTCTATTATGATTATTTAACTGAAATCCAGGTCTCATCTTTTTTCTCCTCAATATAATACTAGTCTTTTGATTAATTTAATTATAGCAGTTACAAATGCAATATCCATGCCTTTCCTTCCGTTATACTTGACTTTTATTCCGATTATAATATAATCAAAAGAAACAAATTTACATAACATTACTGAAAGAGAGAATAATCTATGTTTAAGATAAATTATTGCGACTACAATCATTCAAACCCTGATTATGATCAAATTAATAGACCATACGGCAGTGGTGACTATCTATTTCTATTTTTTTTAACACCTATGAAGATAAAAATAGGAGAAGAAACTATATTTTCAAAAGAAAATGCTTTTATTCTTTTCCCCAAAGGTACACCACAAGAATATAGTGCTGTGAAAAAATTCAAAAACAGTTTTTTGCACTTTTCTCCACAGGATGATTTTACTAGCCAATATAGTATTCCCGTAAACCAAATTGTTTATCTTCCTAACCCAGAGGTTATTAACGATATTCTCAAGCAGATATATATTGAATTTTCTCTGAAAAACATGCATTATGTAGAAAAGGTAGACAGTCTTATTAATCAACTCTTTATTGATTTTTCAAGACAGCTACAATCAATTCCCTATGATTTTAATAAAGACTTAAATATCTTTGAGCAATTTAATAAAGCTAGAGTTGAAATACTTACCCATATAGAAAAAGACTGGACCTCCAAGTCTATGGCTTCACTTACAAACTTGGGAACCAGTCAGTTTTATAATTATTATAGATATTTTTTCTCACGCTCACCTAAATCTGAGCTTTTGGATGCCAGAATTGCTAGGGCGAAATATTTACTGAAGGTAAATAAACTTCCTGTAAGCCAAGTAGCTACCCTATCAGGCTTTAACAACCTTTCACACTTCACTAGATATTTTAAAAAGTCTTGTGGTATTACACCTTTAGAATATTCCAAAACTCTATAATAAATTGATGATACTTGTATAGGCTGTGGCAAATGTCATCGAGACTACCGTAAACAAAACATCAATTTTAAAGACAAAAAATTCAGCAATAAGAGTATCTTTTGCACTGGCTGTATCCACAACTATCCAGTTAATTTTATTATGTAGAAAAGTAAAAAAATCCAGTAATACAAAGTCCTCAATGAAATTATATTATAGATAAATATACTTCATAAAAGTATCATAGATCAATCTTCCTATCAACAAAAGGAACTGTTATATCATTCAACTCTGCTATCTGTCTTGGTGTTTTATCAGAAAACTTTTTAAATTCTCTAATCATATGAGCTTGGTCATAATATCCTGACGATAGTGCCACTTCGATAATGCTGGTATTTTTAATATTTAATGCAGCAACCTGATAGCGCAATAATCGCTCATATTGGGAAGGAGTCATTCCTAAAAATGCATGAAAATCCCGTTGCAATTGTCGATATGAAATTCCTAGTTCATTGGAAATATCCTGAAATCCTTTCATCTGGTTATAGCCATATAACTGCGTTGCCAGACTAACTCTTTCCATCTGTTTAATAACTACTTTATTTAAAACTAGTTGATTCTTTTTAATGATTGATAAGGCATGTGAATCCCAGTTTTCTCTTGGGAGAAAGAAAAATGGTACTAAATCAGAATAGATTCTACTATTTTCTGGAACTTTATATGGTATCCTACATTGTCTGGGAAACAAGCCTGTTAAATAGTAAAATAGTGAAAAATGTATTCCAATAGATGCCATTGAAAAATTATAGACATTTCCATAAAGAGGAGAGTCAGTGTATCCAGCAATCATCAAGTCACCAGATTTTAATACACCACTAGCAACACTTTTACCATCAAAAATAAAGTTTATTCTTACTCCCGTAAAAGCCGGTAACGTAACAAGTCCGTCTTCGATATTCTTGCTTTGATAGAATTGAAACCCCATTTTAGCCAGCGATGAAGGTAAGTCTTTAATGTATATAGATTGTTGGTCAAAAGTTGCCATCCAATTATCTCCTCTCTGTATATTTTTATATCAAATATGCTATTTTCATACAATACTCAAGTACCTCTTTTGCTCAGTCCAAATATGCCTTATATATTAGTGTATATTGTTTTATTTTCTTTCCTAATTCATTTACATGAACAGTACTTGACGCCACTATATCATCTTGATATAGTGGCGTCAAGTACTGCTCATTAACTTTTGTTAAGTTAGTGTACATCACTGTGTTTGCCGAATGGCTCTTTTTATGATATTAGGTGTAAAAGTAACGAGGAGGCTGCTTCACATCCCCCTCAAAAATAAACATTTTATCTTCAACATCTACTTAAAGCAAATTCTGATAATACATTTTTGCTTTCTTTACCTGATAGCGTTTGGAATATACACTTGGTAATTCGTTTCTATAAAAATGTAAGTTCTGGATACTTGTTTTCATTCTTAATTATTTCTTGCATTTCTTCTTCCTTCATTGGTATAAAGTATTCTTCAACTATATCTTATTCATTACCTTCTAGCCATCCCTCGGATAAGATAAATTCCCTGAATGATAACTAACATGCTACACACCATAGCCATTGCTGCTTCTGCCTGGTCACTGGCTGTTATAAGATCAAAACCTCCATGCCAGATTAGTACAGGAATAACAGAGAATTTACTTCCATTGGCAATCCATGCAAGTAACACAGATCCAAATGTCAAACTGATTGCCCATCCAATAATTCCTAGTCCCATGTTAACATAAGTTGAATTAAAGAAAAAAGCCGGGAAGTGCCAAAATATCCAGATAGCTGACACAATCAGTGAACTGACTCTAAGAGAATATTTCTTAGTTAATTCAGGAAGCAAAAAACCTCTCCATCCAGACTCTTCTCCCAATCCAAATGTTGCAACCCAAACCACCGCAGTCTGCCATAGATTAAACCCTGGAAGCTTCGAAGTTAATCCAAAGCTTGAAAGCTTCAGCCATTCTCCAAGCATAAATCGATGTGCCAGAATTCCAACAATTCCATAGCACAGAGGCATGGCAATAGCAAGTAACAGCCACTTTTTAGGAAAAGTACAAGAATAGGTTCTAGAAAACCATGAGTAAACTCCTTTTTTTCCTTCGAGTATCATAAGTGTCACAATTACACTTGTCAGAGGTCCAAAGGATGCTAGATAAAATTGACCTGGCAATGTAAAAACATTGATATTATACGAATAATTTAAGAACAAAGGAATCCATAATATCCATGTGACTCCATAAGAAAAAGCTATATATAATAAAACTTTTTTTCTTGAAAAATTTTGTACCATTTTAATCTCCAATTCTCAAACAATACTCTATATAACTATTTAAATTCTGATGTAGTAATAACAACTTAACTAATTTTACTCTTACATAGAGAATTTGTATTGTAAGGAAGCGACATTTTTACATATTCATTTCGTCTATCAATCCGATGATTTTATTAAAAATCAGGACCACCCGTCAAACGGGTGGTTTGCTTTAGCCCTATAAGGGCATGTTACTGGCCGTGCTACTCGCACATTGAGCGGTTTGCCAACCGCATACCTTTACTGGCTGCACCTAAAAGGTGCTTTATTTTTTGCCTTTGTTTACTGATTCACCCGTAAACGGGTCAATAAATTCTTTCAAGCTCATTTGTTCATATGCTAAATCTTCCTGTATTTGATTCTTTATGTATTCTTCTATTATCTTTTTGTTTCTTCCAACTGTATCAACGTAATAGCCTTTACACCAAAATTGCCTATTCCCATATTTATATTTCAAATTTGCATGTCTGTCAAAAATCATCAATGAACTCTTACCTTTCAAATACCCCATAAACTGAGAGACACTTAACTTCGGAGGTATACTTACAAGCATATGTATATGATCCTTACATGCATTTGCTTCAATAATTTCTACTCCTTTATGTTCACATAACTTTCTAAGTATTACCCCTATATCCGCTTTTATTTTTCCATATATGATTTGTCTCCTATACTTTGGTGCGAAGACTATGTGATATTTACAATTCCATTTACTATGTGCTAAACTACTATTATCCATTACGGATATACCTCCTTTGTACTTTTGGTTGTGGTCGGCAAACCTACTACCATTTTACATTGGAGGTATTCTTTTTTTCTACTCATCGCTAGAAGCTTTTTAGAACCACAGGTAAAACCTGTGGTATTCGTAAAACAATAAAAACGCACCTACCTCTAAGTGCGTCCAACCTTTTCTTATTCAATTCTTACTTCATCTTACGTATCATACAAACCGTCTATATGTAGACACTCCAAAATATAAAAGATATTCCGAAGTTTACTCAATATTATTCATAAAATCAGGCTTACCTTACATAGTGAGTCTTTTTCTATTTATATATAATTATGACACTATATAAGAACGTTTAATAACTTTTACTTTATATTTTTATTAAATGCTTCACCAAATGCTCTGTATGCAAAAACCTTCAATTTTTTCTGTCTTTCTTTTCGTGAAGGTTCATTTATTCTCCTAAATAACCACTCTAAATTTAACTTTTTCCAAACTTCTGGTGTTCGTTTAACTTTTCCCGTAATTACATCAAGACTTCCTCCTACACCAAAAACCACTTTAGAGTTAAGCTGAGTTTTGTTTTTATATATCCATTTATCTGCAAGTGGTGAACCTAATGCAACTATAAGAATATCCGGCTTTGCACTTTTTATATTTTCAACAATTTTGAGTTCTTCTTCTTTATTAAAATAACCATGATGTCTACCTGCAATTTTAACATTAGGATAATTCTTCATAACATATTCTGCAGTCTTTTTATTTACTTCTTCATCTGAACCCAAAAAATAAAATGACCACCCCTTTGAATTTCCCACTTTAAGAGATTCTAAAAGCAAATCATAACCTGTAACACGCTCCGGTACTGGATTACGCTTTAATCTTGACGCTAAAACAATGCCAATTCCATCAGGTGTTATTAAATCTGCTTCAAGTGATATTTTTCTTAGCTCAGAGTCTTCCTGAATCTCTATCGCAATTTCTGGATTCACAGTAATAATATGAAATAGCTGACTTCTATATTTTTCTATCTTATTATCTATTAAATTAATTGTCTCTTGTAGATTTAATTTTGAAAATGATATACCTAAAATATCAACGTAATTATTCACGCTCATTCCCCCTTGCTTTCTTCCAAAACAAAATTCATTATTATTTTCTACATAATATTATACTACTTATTTACATCATACCAAATTTATATATTATTTGAGTTTTATTGTTTTTTATTCTTAATTCATACTATTGTTATAACATCTGTTTACAACTGTCTTTACAGTACTTTTTTAAAAAGACACCTTAAAGAGAAAATCCCCCTAACTCTAAGTCTTAGGGAATATTAGAAGAGTTCTAAAAGCTTATGCTCTTAAAACTCCTTATCCTATGGATAAAACACGCTCAATATTCACTTTAAATCCTTCAAAACCTAATTTTCATAAGGAGCACCTTTCAAAGACCACACCAAAAATATTAGATATCTCGTTCCTCATACTCAAAAGGCTCTTCACAGGAATAAACTTCATGGAAAAATCCCTTATATGGAATATCATCTTCCATGCATTTTATGAGATAAGATAGTTCCTCATCATACTCCAGTTCTTCACCATTGTTCATCATGCACTCGAATCCATCTATAATATTTTCCATGAGAGTTACCTTAGTAAACAAAGGTAATTTATCTAGCATTGAATTGTCGATGCTAGTCTCAGATCTATAGCCTTGGAGAACTGTTTCAAAATAATCATCCATAAATTTTTTGCGTTTATCAGCATCTGGTTCAAATTGTATCCAACCAACTCCATGTGTCCAGAGGTCTGCCAAGTCATACATATACCAACCAAAACATGAATTATCAAAATCATATACTGTTATTTCTCCAGTATTAAAATCTATCGAATAATTCCCGTCGTTGTAATCAAAATGAATCATACCAAAAGAGTCTCTGTTCTTGTCCAATCCCTCTAATATCTTTAGGAGTTCTAACAATTTCTCCTTAAGCAGATATAATGAGTTAGGTATTAGTTTATCAATATATTCAGCATTGTATTTATCAAAAAAACTATATCGTCGATGGACAGGGTTATAGCATTTAGACAATTGGTGCATTTTTCCTAAAACCTTACCACAGTTATAGTAATATTCAGTGATAGGAACCCCTTCACGATATTGGTAGTTATTTTCCACCAGCATTTTTCCCCTAGCTTTTTCAAACAGGCATACAAAAAAGGTATGATTATTATGAGTTATCTCTTCCAATAGCTTTCCACTCTTAGAACTTACTACATTCGCAACGCTTCCACCATACTCAAATAAGTATCTGATATACTCAACTTCAGCGAGAAAATCTTCCCTGCTTCTGTCATTTAAGAAAGCAATTCTGAGTATTTTAGCGTTAACCCCTTCTTTCTCACAGCTATAAATAACATTCCTTCCTCCATCATGTCCCTTAACCAGTGTTATTTCGTAACCTTCCAAGCCGTATATCTCTGATATCAATGGAATTAAATATGTATAACCAATCTTAACAACCTCATTATAAATTATAATATCTCCTCCTTTAGCTATTAATTTCGCTATTATTTACTCTTACTTCTCTACCAAAAAATTTTTTAAAATCGCCAATTAATCATTATAAAATTAGTATATCACATTACCATACCCATCTACAAAATTATGTAAACGAGTATAAATCAGGACCACCCGTAAACGGGTCAATAAACGCTTTCAAGCTCATCTGTTCATATGCTAAATCTTCTTGTATTTGATTCTTTATGTATTCTTCTATTATCTTTTTGTTTCTTCCAACTGTATCGACATAATAGCCTTTACACCAAAATTGCCTGTTCCCATATTTATATTTCAACTTTGCATGTCCGTCAAAAATCATCAATGAACTCCTACCTTTCAAATACCTTATAAACTGAGAGACACTTAACTTCGGTGGTATACTTACAAGCATATGTATATGATCTTACATGCATTTGCTTCAATAACTTTTGCCCCTTTATATTCACATAACGTTATAGGTATTCCCCCTATATCTGCTTTTATTTTTCCATATATGATTTGTCTCCTCTACTTAGGTGCGAAGACTATGTGATACTTACAACTCCATTTACTATATGCTAAACCATTACCATCCATTACAGATATAACTCCTTTGTAATTTTGACTGTCCATTATTTTATACTAGCGGTATTCTTTTTTCTACTCATCGCTAGAACCTTTTTAGAACCATAAATAAAACCTTTGTTATTAGTAAAACAAAAATAATTGTGCCAGTCTAAACCAACACAATTATTTTTTACACTATATTATCTATTTTTTGTATATTTTGCTACACATTAAGCATTTCTTCACCACGTATTGCGAGTCATATATATTTTATCCATACTCATACTCTCACTATTTCCAATATATTTAAATGCGTTTCCTTTGTAACCTTACTACCGTCTCAACATGGCACGAGAGGACAGGAAATACGTCTTATACCTACGGTCGTTTGGGGGAATATATCCATTATTTGTGACCGAACATATCCACCGTGCCGCTTCTGTGACAAAATATATCTATATTATTATAGCTGAAAATTCACGATTTCTCAATTTGCAAATAAGGCACATCACGCTTCGTTAGTGTCATGTGCCTTATTGCTTACAACTTTTAATTTATTAGAACAAATCACTTCGGCACTTTTCCATAATAACATCTCACTGGGGCATTATATAATCCTATCAAACAATAATTACAAGAGAGGCACTTTGCTTTCTGTTCCGTCTGTTGCTTGAATTTATTAATTAACCCTGGTTCCAAAATAAGAGGTCTGCTCATTGAAACAAAATCAATTCCATCCTCATTTATTGTTGATTCTATATCTTCTAAATCATGGATTCCTCCAATAACAATTACTTGAATTCCCACTGACTCTTTTATTTTCTTTGCTGCAGGTACATTATATTTTCTATCTACACTCGCCTCTTCCATCATCATTGGAACGAATGGTTTTAAAAGCGTTTTTACTGGTTTTGGAAGGTTCTTAATTCCTGGATAATCATGCATAATCATTTCAACAGGAACCTTCCCTCTTGCTGGTCCCATTTGTTTCCAGTCAATTCCACAAGATACTTCTATTGCATCCACTCCGCACTTTTCAAGCAATCTCGATATTTGAACGGATTCTTCTGTATGAATTCCATCTTTATATATTTCATTGCCATTCACCTTAACCAAAATAGGATAATCTGGTAATTTAGAACGAATTTTCATTAGAATTTCTTTTACAATTCGCACTCTTTTTTCAGTAGAACCACCCCATTTATCCTTACGCTTATTTGTATGTGGTGAAAGTATTTCACTTAAAAAATAACCATGAGCAAGGTGAATTTCTACTCCGTCAAAACCAGCTTTTTCTGCTCGAATGGCTGCACAGACGAAATCGTTTATCACTCGCTCAATAGTTTCTTCTGAAATCCTATTCACATTGAAATCTTTACCTGCAATCCCATTTCTTCCGCAATGTGCAATCTGGCAAATAATAGGCGTTTTCATCTCATGAACACGACTTACCACTTCTGCTAATCTCGTAATACGTTCATCTGATTCAATCATAGTCATTCCTGGCATCATGGATTCTCCATCCTTCGAAACAGACATATATCCCGTAATAATACCGCCAACTCCACCCTTCGCAAGAGTTTCATATAATTTAATAAGTTTTTCTGTTGGATTTCCACTTTCGTCAGCTAAACCCTCATCTGTAGCCGCCCTAAGGATACGATTATTTAACCTTATTCCTGCCAATTCACTTGGTGCAAATACATCTATTTCATTTATCATTCATTTCCTCCTAAATAGATTCATTATCCTATATTTCTTAGAAGATAATGCAGATATTTTAGCGCATCCTCTTTTGAATCAATCTTCTTTCTTAAGAAACACCACTCTATAATGAGCTGAAGGGTATTACTGTAGTGTTCAGCCACTAGCTGGTGTGGAATCGGATGCACATCCCCATATGGACAATCCATCATAATTTGACTGCTCTGCTGTTTTACAAAGAGATTGCATGACGTCACCAATGCTCCATCTAGAGAATTGAACATCATAATTTTTCCAAGTCGTTCCCGATAGGAATCAAAATAATCATAAATTCGTTCGAAAATAATATACACTCGTTCCTCAGGTTTCATATATGGATAGTCATCTACTTTTATTTCCTGCATCATGGCAATCCAACAGTAATTCAGCAGATCATAGCTATCATCAAAATAGTTGTAAAAGGTTGCTCTCGGATAATTGCAAGCTTCACAGATTTCACCTACCGTTATCCTTTCAAATCCCTTTGTTTCCAGTATTTCCATTAATGATGATGAGAATGCCAGTAATGTTCTTTGTGCAAATCTATTTGTTTTATTGTTTAAATCATATTTCATTATTCTGCTTTCATCTCTCTTTTCCGGTCGGTAAATATTTCTCCATGCGGTACTGCCCGTGATACACTGTCTTTGCTTCATACTGTATGGCAAATTTAGGACAACTATGTAAACATCTCAGACAAGCAACGCATTTTTCTTTTGACCATATCGGTTTGTTGTTTCTCATTTCAATCGCTTTTACAGGACAGTTTTTCGCACACAATCCACAGCCGATACAACTATCCTATACTTTGAAATGCGAAGTTGCTCTGGCTTTTTGATAGGCTGGATTTGAAAATAGAGTCACAAAATAAGGAAATTGCCTAGTTCTAAAATCACCTTTTTTCCGTGCTTTGATTCTGCAAATCACTTTCCTAAGCGGAGTCTTGGTTTTTATCAGTATTTTGTTCACAGTATCCTCATTACTCAAATCATAAACGACTGTCCATGTATCTGGCGTGATAACACTATATAAAGCAGCCATCTTTATTCCCTTTTCACGAAGAACTTTCTTCATATGCGTACCACAGGCACCGGACGTCGAACCGTAAGTCACCACGCCAAAGACATAATTATACTCGGAGAGTTCAATGAAAATGCTCCTCAAAAATTCTTCCACATTTACAGGCAGTTCCAAAAAGTATGTTGGAACAACAATCCCCAGACTTTCATTTTTGTTAAGCCTTATTTCCTTTGCATTTATTTTTTCAATGGAAACAGCCGTATCGTCAATCTCTTTTGCGATTTCTTCTGCAATGTATTTATTATTTCCGGTTGCGCTAAAATATAAAATCATCTAAATCTCTCCTAGCAGAACTTATCTGAAACTTCATCGCAATGAATACTATTCCTTTGGCACAGAACTTTCAACACTCGTAAATTTAACTGCAAGCGCACTTGGAACAATTTTTGCAAATACTCTATATGCCTTATAGAAAGCACGAGGCGTATATACAGCAGCTCCTCTTTCTGCTTTCTTCATCGCCTTAACTGTTTCCTTTTCAAGATTCAGATACGGAAAAATCGAAAGCTTTCCACCTGTTGTATTCTCTCTAAACATCTCAGTATTCATACTTCCAGGTGACAACAACATGATGTTTACACCACGCTTACGTTCCTCATCATGAAGTGCTCTCGCAAAGAAACGAACATATGCTTTGCTAGCACTATAAACTGCACGCCATGGAAGCGGTACGAATGAACCAATTGAGCCTGTAATAATCTCATAGCTACCATTACTCATATATTGCAAGCAAGTGCGACTGATCATAGTCATGCCCATTACATTTACATTAATAATCGAATGAATGTCTTCATACTTCATCTCTCCAAATAAACCTGCCCGATCAAACCCGGCATTGTTAATTAATACTTTAATGTTAGGTCGTTGCTCTCTCAAAACATCATCAAGAGTTTCAATGCTTTTTGTGTCTGAGAGATCAAGTGGTAATATCCGAACCTTTTTATCTGGGTATTTATTAGCCAGTTCTTTCAACCTGTCTTCACGGCGGGCAATTAACCATATTTCATCAAGGTTTGTATATCGTTCCATCATCTTTTGAAAAAAAACCTTACCCAAACCGGAAGATGCACCTGTTATTACAGCAATATTCATTCGCTGTTACCTCCTTTTATAAATGACAATATTTTTGCATCTGTCTAAATACAGAATACTTACTCACAAGCCCAATTTCAAGTATCAAATATTCCATTTTGTCTGTACTTTTTCATTTCGAAAAGATTGCAAAAGTACCACAGAAAAACCAAGCACAGAATCTTTACCACTTCACGGCTTCATCTTTACTCATTCAAATTCGGATATGAAGGCGAAAATAGCACGAATCACCGTGCTATTTCCAAGAACAATGTTTTCTATCATTATCTTTCCACATCAATGTTTGTACCGGATTTAAATTCAACTGTGAATTTATCCTCTTACACTCAACCTACATTTCAATAATATTATCTCCGCAACCTCCCCATTTTAATCCTGTCAACTCAACCCTAAGGTGTTTCTATCGTGGATATGTTTGGTTCTGATTTATTCAATAAAAAATCCGAGAGCCAGAGTTTCTACTCCGACCCTCGGAAATTCCTTTATTTCAAGGCTTTTTAACCCTTTACCTATCTTTTCTTGTTATCAATACAACACTCTCCACATGTCCCGTCTCCGGGAACATATCCACTGGCTGCACTTCCTTTAGATCATAACCCATATCACAAAGAATCCTCAAATCCCTTGCCAAAGTACCAGGATCACAAGAAACATAAACAATTCTTTCAGGACTCATAGAAACCAACGCATCAAGCAAAGATTTCTCACAACCCTTTCTAGGAGGATCTACCACCACAACATCAGCCTTAACACCATCAGCAATCAACTTTGGAATAACATCTTCACATTTACCCACAAAAAATTCCGCATTATCTATTTTGTTTTCTTTAGCATTGATATTTGCATTTTCAATTGCAGCTTCAATTATTTCTACACCATAAACCTTTGAAGCCTTTTTAGATAAAAATAAAGAAATAGTCCCAGTACCACAATAAGCATCAAAAACAACTTCATTGCCTGTAAGTCCTGCATATTCTAAGGCCTTGTTGTAAAGAACTTCTGTCTGAACAGGGTTAACTTGGAAAAAGGATAATGGAGATATATTGAACTTAAATTCGCCTATATAATCCGAAATAGTATCCTTACCAAATAGGGTAACATTGTCAAGACCTAAAACTACGTTTGTCTTTTTATCGTTAACATTCTGAACAACGCTTACTAAATTGTTAAAACTATCTTGTAATTCTTTTATCAGTATCTCCTTCTTTGGAAGACTTTTTCCGTTAGTCACTACAACTACCATAAGTTCATCATTATTAAAGGCTTTTCTCACCATTATATGCTTAACTATTCCAGTATGAGTTTCCTCATTGTATGGCTGAATTTTATTTTCCTGCATCCACTGTTTTACTATATCTACTACAGTATCAGCTTCTTCAAATTGTATATTGCAGCTTTCCATATCGATGATGTTGTGACTTCTTTGGCTGTAAAAACCTATTTTTACGTCTTCAACGGTTCCACCCACTGGCAACTGAACTTTATTTCTATATCTATATGGATTCTCCATTCCTAAAGTCTCATGAAGCTGTATATTATCTTCTGATAAATCAAAACCACCAATTCGCTCTATACAGTCTTGCACTCTACTCTTTTTAAATTCTAGCTGACCTTTATAACTTAGATGCTGCAATTGACAGCCACCACATTTTTCATATATCTCACAAGCTGGAGCTACTCTGTCTTTTGATGGTTCTATAACTTCTTTTAGCTTACCAAAGCCAAAATTTTTATTGACCTTTACTATTAATACTTTTACCTTTTCACCCTTTAAAGCACCTGGGACAAAGACTGTAAAATTATCAATCTTGCCTACTCCTTCACCTTCATAACCCATTCCATTTATATCAATTATGTATTCTTCATTTTTCTTTACTGGAGCTTCTCTTTTCATCTCATCACCTATTCTTATGAATTCTAACATCAAGTATATCAGAAATTATATTATCAGTAAAAGTTCTTATAAATTAATCTTTATACTAAGATTCTTTTCATAAAAATTAGTTAGGATACTTTTGAAACTATCTTAACTAGCTAGTAAATATTAAATACCTATATATTTTTATTAATTAATACACATACTGTTTTCTCTTATCCACTAATAAATGTTTTTTTGTTGATGCAATCAATTTATCCAATACATTTTAATTGAAGCCTCTCAGTATATACTGATAATTTATATTTCATTTACATTAGTCTTAGAATATGCAAAAATATAGACAAGCATTCGCCTATAACTCTAATAAACTGCATATGCTCTATCCACTTATTTTATAAGGAGTCTTGAATATGAATATAAATTTTCAATTAGGAACAAAAGATGATATCAATGAACTTGAACAACTTTATAACGATTTAAATGATTATTTAGCAAGTGGGACAAATTATCCTGGCTGGATAAAGGGTATATATCCTGTTCGCCAAAATGCAGTTGATGGAATAAACTCTAATAATCTATATGTTGCAAAGCATAATGGAAAAATTATTGGCTCTATTATCTTAAATCATAAGCCTGACCCTACCTATCATACAGTTAATTGGGGGCTAGACCTTGACTATTCAAAGGTTTTCGTTATACACACCTTTTTAGTACATCCTCAATTTTTAAAATCTGGAGTTGGTAATGCATTGATAGATTTTGCTATTAACCAGGGTATTAAATCACAAGTTAAAGCAATTAGACTTGATGTTTACGAAGGAAATATTCCGGCAATTAAGTTATATGAAAAATTTAGCTTTAAATACATTGATACTGTTGACTTAGGACTTATAAATCAGGGGCTAAACTGGTTTAAATTATATGAGAAACTACTCTAGCACGGAGATAAATTAACTGAATCTAAAACAAAAAAACTTGTCTCACATTGTATTTTACAATTTACGAGACAAGCTTTTTTGTATTTACTTAAATAATTATATGCCTTTATACAACTTATATATCATTGATTATTGTCTTTGTTCCTCAGCTACTCTTGCAACCTCTTTAGCCACTATTTCAGCAACCTTTTCGTTGAAGGCAGATGGAATTACATAATCTTCATTTACTTCTTCATCACTTATTATTGAAGCAATACCAACAGCTGCAGCTAGCTTCATTTCTTCTGTAATTTGTTCTGCTCTTGACATAAGAGCGCCCTTAAATAAACCTGGGAAAGCTAACACGTTATTAACTTGGTTAGGGAAGTCTGATCTTCCTGTTCCAACAACTTTTGCTCCTGCTGCTTTTGCATCTTCATAAGTAATTTCTGGTTCTGGATTTGCCATAGCAAAAACTATAGGGTCCTTTTTCATAGCTTGAACCATTTCCTTTGTTAATATTCTTGGAGCAGATACACCGATGAATACATCAGCTTCTTTAAGAGCTTCTGCCATAGTTATTTGCTTATTAGCTTTATTTGTTATCTCAGCTAACTCTTTTGTTAGAAAATCATATGAATCGTAATTTTCCATGGATATAATTCCGTTGATATTAAATCCATAAACTTCTTTTACTCCAAAGTCTAATAACATCTTTATAATAGAACTTCCTGCTGCACCAGCACCACTTACAACTACCGTTACATCTTCCTTCTTTTTACCAACTACTTTTAGAGCGTTGATAAGTCCTGCAGTAACAACTATTGCTGTTCCATGTTGATCATCATGGAAAACAGGTATGTTAAGTTCTTTCTTTAAAGCTCTTTCTATTTCTACACATCTTGGAGCTGAAATGTCTTCAAGATTGATTCCACCAAAACCTGGAGCTATAGCTTTACATATTGCTATAATTTCCTTTGGATCTTTTGTATTAAGACAAATTGGAACTGAATCAATTCCTGCAAATTGCTTAAATAGAATAGCCTTTCCTTCCATTACAGGAAGTGCTGCCTCAGGCCCTATATCTCCAAGTCCTAAAACTGCAGTTCCGTCAGTAACAACAGCTACAGAATTACCTTTCCAAGTATATTTATATACATCTTCTTTATTTTGATGAATTTTTCTGCAAGGCTCAGCTACTCCTGGTGTATAAGCTATAGAAAGATCTTCTCTTGTCTCCATTGGAACCTTAACCTCTACAGAAAGCTTACCTTTCCAATTCCCGTGCTTTTCTAACGCTATATCATAAATATTACTCATCTTTTTAGCCCCTTCTCTATATCTTAATTTCTATATTAATATATAATAATTAATGCATAACTTAGTAAACCTATACCCAACTTGGTATAATTCAAAGGTTTAAAAACCTTCCTTTAATCACGTAATAAACAAAACTTTTTCTAGCTATAAGTTAGCGTGTTAACGCAAAATTTTATACCATATTTTCTGGTTTTATAATTTGGTCATATTCTTCTTCAGTTAATATTTCTAACTTGATAGCTGCTTCTTTTAAAGTAATTCCTTCTTTAAAAGCAGTTTTTACAACCTTAGCTGCATTGTCATAACCGATTTTAGGGTTAAGAGCTGTTGCAAGCATAAGTGATTTATCAACGTATTCTTTCATCTTCTCTTTGTTTACAGTAATACCTACAGCACATTTAGAATTAAATGATGAAATTCCACTGCTTAATAGTGATACTGATTGTAAGAAGTTATATATAATAACAGGCATAAATACATTTAGCTCAAAGTTTCCTTGAGATGCAGCCATTCCTATTGTCATGTCGTTCCCCATAACTTGGCAACTAACCATAGTTAAAGATTCACATTGAGTAGGATTTACTTTTCCAGGCATGATTGAACTTCCTGGCTCATTTTCAGGAATATATATCTCGTTTAGTCCGCATCTTGGACCACCAGCCATCCATCTTACGTCATTGGCTATTTTCATAGCATTAGCTGCTAATGCTTTTAATGCTCCATGAGCAAACACCATAGCATCCTTACTACTTAAGCCGTGGAATTTATTATTATCTGCACTAAATTCTTTTCCTGTTAACTTACTTATTTCTAAAGCCATTGTACTAGCATAATCTTTATGAGAGTTTAGCCCAGTACCAACTGCTGTTCCTCCAATTGCAAGTTCTTTAAGAAATGGAAGTGTGTTTTTAATCATCTCTACACTCATTTGAAGCATTGTTCTCCAGCCACTTATTTCTTGTGAAAAGCTTATTGGAGTAGCATCTTGAAGATGAGTTCTTCCTGTTTTTATTATTCCTTTATTCACTTCTTCTAACTCTAAAAAAGTATCTATTAATGCATTAATTTCTGGGATCAATGTTTCTTCAAGAGACATAACAGCTGCAATATGCATAGCCGTTGGATAAACATCATTAGAACTTTGAGACATATTTACATGATCATTAGGATGGATAATTTTAGCCCCCAAAATTTCGTTTGCTCTGTTAGCAATTACTTCATTAACATTCATGTTTGTTTGAGTACCACTTCCAGTTTGCCAAACAACTAAAGGAAAGTTATCATCTAATTTTCCTTCTATAATTTCATCTGCTGCTGCCTTTATAGCTTCAGCTTTTTCTTGATCTAATTTTCCTATTTTGTGGTTTACTATAGCTGCAGCTTTTTTTACTATAGCAATTGCTTTTATTTGATCCAGAGGCATAATCTCAGAACCAACCTTGAAATTTTCAAAGCTTCTTTGCGTCTGAGCACCCCAATACTTATCTGATGGAACTTTTATTTCTCCCATAGAATCTCTTTCTATACGATAATCCATTTCGATTTCCTCCTCTAAACTCAAATTAATATATATTATCTATAATTCATTAAATTTATAGAATAATCTACAACTTCCAACATCTTTTTATTCATTCCAACAACTAGTATATCAGAAGGCAACCTATAGAGGAATATCTTACTCTAGAAAAAACTTGTTTTTAAAAATTTCTACCTATCAATTCGCCACGGAAATCTAGCTTAACAAATATTTAGATAGTTTCAGTTCTAAACTTCTACCTACTAATTTATCAACGAAAATTAGGCCTTACACATATTTTGATACTTTCAGTTCCAACTTTCTCCATACTAATGGACCAATCAAAATGAATATCATTTTAGAATCCAATGAAAAAATAAAAAAACCAACGTCAAGGTTTTATCCTTAAGCGTTGGTCATATTATTAGCAACTTTATTTAATTATTTACTACATTGTTGCTATTATTTCGTTTTCTTCTTTTAACATTGAAACTGGAAGGAAGCTTCCTTCAACCTTTTCTCCGTTTACGATTAATTCTCTTACTCCGCCTTCTTTACCATCTGGGTTCTTAACAAGAATATTTAATTTCTTGCCTCTGAAGCTCTTGAATATAGAGAATTCTTTCCAATCTGATGGAACTGATGGTGATATATTTAATCCATCAACTGTTGGTCTCATTCCTAAGATACCTTCAACACAACCAACCATAACAGTAGAAGCTGTTCCTGTTAACCAATGAACGTGAGCTCTTCCTTGGAATGGGCTTTCTTTAGCTTCGATAAATTGTCCATGAGCATATGGCTCAAGCTTTCTTACTTCAGCATTATCGTTCATTTCTGCTGGGCTACATTCTCTGTAGTATTCGAATGCTTTATTTCCACGACCCATTAAAGCCTCTGCTAATATAATCCAACCTTGAGATTGTGAGAATATTCCTCCATTCTCTTTTGTAGAAGGGTTGAATAATAACATTAAAGCTCCATCAAATGCATGGTCTTTGTATGGTGGATCTAGAAGTACAGCTCCATATGGAGTGTTAAGTCTTTCATATACTTTATCAAGTGCTTTTTCACATTGTTCTTTGTCTGCACAACCACTGATAACAGCCCAAGATTGTGGATTTAACCATAGATTTGCTTCTGGATCATTTTTAGAACCAACAACAATTCCATCTTCTCTGATACCTCTTATGAATTGGTCGCCTTCCCAGCACTTAGTTTGCATAGTTTCTTTAAGTTCTGCTAACTTTTCATCAAGATATGCTACATAAGCATCATCTTTCTTGTCAGTTGCAATATTCTTTAAGATTGCCATAGCATAGTAAAGTTGGAATGCAACGAAAGTTGATTCTCCCTTAGCTCCCATTCTTAAGCAATCATTCCAGTCTGCATGAAGACCAGCAGGCATTCCGTTGTTACCTTGTCTTTCCATACTAAAGTTGATAGCTCTCTTTAAGTGTTCATAAACAGTAGCTTCCCCTTTATTAGCAAAAGGAATTACTTCATCAAGGAAATCATCATTTCCTGTTTCATTTATATACTTAAGGATTGTTGGGAATAACCATAAAGCATCGTCTGCTCTGTATCTGTCATAAGTATACGCTGGATCATCTGGTGTCATTTCGTGACCAGGGTTATGATCAAACTTAACTAAAGGTAATCCACCACCATTATCAACCTGTCCTGATATCATAAACTTTATTTTTTCTAAAGCTAGTTCTGGAGCAAGATGTATTATACCTTGGATATCTTGAACAGTATCTCTGAAGCCATAACCATTTCTTAATCCACAATATTGGAATGATGCTGCTCTTGACCATACAAATGTTATAAAGCATTGGTATGAGTTCCAAGTGTTTATCATGTGGTTGAAGTTTTCATCTGGAGTATTGATTTGGAAGTTATTTAACTTTCCATGCCAATAATCTTTTAATTCTTGAAGTTCTTTCTCTACTTGAGATAAATCTTCATAGCTAGCTAATATTTTTGATGAAGCATCATCATTATGTGCTCCTAATACAAATGCTAATTCCTTAGTTTCTCCTGGGTTTAAAGTAATATCTATTTGAAGTGCTCCACAAGAGTTTGTGTTATAGTTTAATACCTTTTGGCATTTACCACTTTCAACAGCTATAGGGTTTGAATAATTTCTATATTCACCTACGAAAGTATCTCTATCTCCTTCATAAGCTGCAACTTCTGCACCTGCAACTCCAAAAAATCTTTCTTTTCCAGTACTTCCATTTACTGATTGTTTAACATTTTCATTTATAGTTTGAATAATTTTGTTGTTTCTAAAATAAGTCTTTGTTATGTATTGAGTATATTGAAGATTTACTGAATCTTGTTCGTAGTTGTTTTCATTTGAAAATTCAACATAACCATAAAGAGAAAGGTTTCTTACCTTAGTATCTTCATTGGTTACCTTTACACGCCATACCTCATAAGTTTTATCAAGTGGAACATAATATAAAGTTTCAGCTTTTATATTTGTATATTTCGACTTAATATTTGTATATGCAGTTCCATGATGACATTGATTTTCGTACTTATCTAAAGGTTTACCTACTGGTTGCCAAGATCCAGACCAATAGTCTCCATTATCATTATCTCTTAAATAAATATATCTTCCAGGCTGGTCCATATTGATGGCATTGAAACGGTAACGAATTATTCTTCCGTTTGCTCCAGACTTAACAAAGCTATATCCGCCTGCATTATTTGAAATAATAGCACCATATTCTGGGGATCCTAAATAGTTTGCCCAAGGTGCTGGTGTATTAGGTTTTGTGATAACATACTCTTTATTTTCTCCATCGAAATAACCGTAATTCAATTCTAACACTTCCCTTATTTAAGATTCGTTTTATAAATTTCTGCTTCAATTTTACCTTATTAACTACAAATAAACAATTACTTTTCTTCAGTTTTATTAGTATTTTACCGTACTTTTTCATAATATCCCTAAAAATTAGAGAACTTTTACCGATAAAATTTTACTTTTTTTTGAATTTACATTTTTTACACATATCAAAAAAATTTCAAATATTCCAAGTATGCTTAAATCCTCATGGATATATATTGAAACCCTTCAAATTAAACCATACAACAAATTTGATGCTATTTTCATTTAAACGCTAAATTTTATACTCGATTTGAAATAATTTATGGATTTCCTTTAAAATCACCAAGTACTAGTAAAAGTTGCGCACTGAGTATTTTTAGAAGTCATTGGATCATCTCCTGATATCGCTATCGCCTTAGCATTACACATTCCCAACTCATTATATACACAGTTCTCTGCATCACAATTAATAGAAGGCGTCATTCTCACACCATAATCTTTTCCAGCTTGCATCATCTGTGCTAAGGCACCACCAAGGTTAAGATTTGTTGAATTCTTAATTGCATTTATAAATTCTCTTGGTGCAAAAGTCTCACACTGAGTTTCCATTGGCTTTATGGCACTATTTCCTAAGACATTAATAGTTCTAGCAGAACATAAGCCATCGATATTATTTACACAAGTCCAGGCTGCACAATTTACATCTGCCATAATATTTCCTCCTGATTTTAAATGAACTTCCATCTACCTTATACTCTATTAGTATTTCATTACTTATAGAAAATAATACTCAAAAAACAAAAAGCACCTTATAAAAGGTGCAATTCAAAGTAAAATCAGTTGCCATATTAATCATCATTGTCCTATTATGTTATAATAGCCACATTTACAGTATTATATACTATTGAATTATAACTTTCAATAATTTTTGTGTTAAATAAAATAAATAATGAAAATATTAATCTGAAGATTGATTTTTCCACTGTCATCACTGTTGTATTTAGTAGCTACTAAAGATTGTCTATAAGATTTATTTTTTAAAGTTATCTAATGTCAATTGAATTTAAAGTCCTATTAACTGTTATATAAGTTTCATAATTAATTTCTTTTTCAAAAAGCAATATGCTATAGAAACTAGTTTCTATAGCATATCACTCTATTCTATAAACTATTTAACGTTAGCTTTACCTTCGTAAACAACGCCTCTTTGTACGTCTAAAGTAACAAATGTGCCATCTTTGATAGCAGCTGTTGCTCCACCAGCATTGCAGATTAAAGGAATATTTCTTGATACACATTCAATAGCCATGTGTGAAGTAACTCCGCCTTCTTCTGCAATTACTCCAGCAACTTTATCTAAAACTTCCATTAAGTTTTTGTCTAAGTTCTTAACAACAATAACATCGTCTCTTTGAACTAATTTAGCAGCATCAGCTACATTTGTTATAACTTTTGCATTACCAAAGCCAGCAGCTTTACCAACACCTTTTCCTGATACTAGTACGTCACCAACAACATGTACTTTTAACATGTTAGTAGTTCCTGATACGTGTACTGGAAGTCCAGCAGCTATTACTACTAAATCTCCATCGTTAACTAATTCAGTTTCTTTTGCTTTTGCAACTGCATCACTAATTAATTCATCTGTAGTTTCAACTTTGTTTGAAACTAGTGCGATAACACCAAAGTTTAAAGCAAGCTTTCTAGCAGCTTTTTCATTTGGAGTTACAGCTATAACTGGGCTAGCTGGTCTATATTTTGAAACAGCTTTAGCTGTGTAACCGCTTTGAGTAGCTGTGATTATAGCAGCAGCATTTAATTCCATAGCAGTTGTGCAAGTAGCTAAGCTTATAGCGTTTGCAACATTAGGAATTGATTGTTCTTTTCTCTTTTCAAGAGCTTTAGCATAGTCGATGTGCTTTTCAGCATTTTGACAGATTTTAGCCATAGTTTCAGCAGCAACTATTGGATAATCACCATTAGCTGATTCTCCTGATAACATTACTGCATCAGTACCATCAAATATAGCATTTGCAACGTCAGAAGCTTCTGCTCTTGTTGGTCTTGGATTTCTCATCATAGAATCAAGCATTTGAGTAGCTGTTATAACTGGTTTTCCAGCTTTGTTACACTTTTCGATAATCATTTTTTGAACAACTGGAACATTTTCTATTGGAATTTCAACACCCATGTCTCCTCTAGCAACCATGATACCGTCTGAGAATTCAAGGATTTCATCTATGTTATCTACACCTTCTTGATTTTCGATTTTTGAGAAGATTTGGATATCTGCTCCACCGTTTTCTTCAAGAACTTTTCTAATAGCTAATACGTCAGCAGCTTTTCTTATGAATGAAGCAGCAATTAAATCTACTCCTTGTTCGCAACCAAAAACTAAATCTGCTCTATCTTTATCAGTCATTGCTGGTAATTTGATTGAAACATTTGGTACGTTAACACCTTTATGAGTTGCAACGAATCCAGTGTTTTGTACTGTACAATGGATTTTGTTTCCTTCTATTTCTTCAACAGTTAGTCCTACTAAACCGTCATCGATAAGGATTGTATTTCCTTTTACAACATCTTTGTAAAGTTCAGTATAAGTGATTGCACATTTAGTTGTATCACCTATTAAATCCATATCTCCACAGTGTATTGTGAATTTGTCACCTTTTTGTAATTCAACCTTTTTAGGATCAAATTTGCCAGTTCTTATTTCTGGTCCTTTTGTATCAAGCATTATTGCTATTTGCTTATTGAATTTTGTTCTTAAAGCTTTAACAAGATCAATTCTACCTTTGTGTTCTGCATGGTCACCATGAGAAAAGTTATGTCTTGAACAGCTCATACCAGCGTTTATTAAACCTGATAAAACCTCTTCTGTTTCGCTAGCAGGACCAATTGTAAATACCATTTTAGTTTTTTGCATATTAACTCTCCTTACTACAATCTTGTATTTTAATAATTTCTAATGTATTTTAATAAAATTAAGTGTAACCCAGGGAACTAAGCATACCTTAATTTAGTAAAAACTCTTGCACCTAGTATGAAATTGTTTCGGCAATCTTAAACAGATCCTCATCGAATTTACTTTCAATTGCTAAGGCTTCTGTTATATCTAAATCTATTATTTTATTATTTTTTATCCCAACGACTCTGGCAGACTTTCCCTCACGTAGCAACTCAACTGCTCTATATCCCATTCTTGTAGCTAATACTCTATCCGCAACTGTAGGACTTCCACCTCTTTGTATGTGTCCAAGTTTTGTGACTCTAGCTTCAATTCCTGTGATATCTTCTATCTTTTTTGCTATTTCTTCTGCTTTTCCGACACCTTCTGCTACCATTATTAAATTATGTAATTTGCCTCTCATTTTTCCTTCTAAAATCCCCCTGCATAGTTCATCCATATCAAAAGGTTTTTCTGGAAGAATGATGCTTTCTGCACCGCCAGCAAGACCGGAGTACAAAGCTATGTCACCACAATTTCTTCCCATTACTTCAACGACACTCGCTCTTTCATGAGAACTAGATGTATCCTTTAATTTATTCACAGCATCTATGACCGTATTTAATGCTGTATCGAAGCCAATTGTATAATCTGTATATGCCAAATCATTGTCTATAGTACCAGGTAGTCCTATAGTAGCAACTCCTAGGTCTGATAAAAGCTTAGCCCCCATAAAGGAACCATCACCGCCAACTACTACAAGTCCTTCAACTCCAAAGACCTTTAACACATCCGCTGCTCTTCTTCTTCCTTCTTCAGTCCTAAAGGTATTGCTCCTAGCTGTTTTAAGGATTGTACCTCCACGCTGAATAATATCAGAAACGCTATCTCTTGTTAATTCGGTAATTTCGCCATTTATTAGTCCACTATATCCTCGTTGTATCCCTACTACTCTTATGTTATTCTGAAGTGCTGTACGTACCACTGCTCTTATCGCTGCGTTCATTCCTGGAGAATCTCCTCCGCTTGTTAAAACACCTATGGTTTTCATATACGCTCCTCCTAGATATCAACTTGACACTTTATTCAATTTTCAACGATATCTCAAATAGCTTTGATGCCTTTGAATTTATACTCTCTTATTTTAATTGAAAACTGTTCGATTTTCAATGGTTTAAAGATATATAAATACTTATTCTACAAAATATATATTGTATTTTTAAAAATTTAATAAAATGTGTCATTTTTCTGTGTTGTTTTTGTGCATACTGCATAAGGTTTTTTGCCAAATTATAGCTAATAAGATATTAAAAATCTTATTAGCAATAATATTTTGTTTATATTTGTTCAAAAATATACCCTTTATTACTTTACCAAGAAAAGCCTTCGATTAATTTTGATATTTTTTTCAAGCAATTGAATTCTTTTTTAAAATTAAATGTCATGATTTTAAAATCAAATAAATATTTCAATAAAAAATCAATATTTTAATTTAATAAACACTCTTCTTTAATAGTTTCCAACTACTCATATATTACAACTTTCCTGTATAAAAATTAAAAACTATGCAGATTTTAATTATAGTTCAGCAATCTGAGTATCTTCAAATAGACTTACTATAAATAAATGATTTAATAATTTCACCAACATAAAATCTTCACATTATTTCCATAAAATACTCTTAATCTAATTATATATTTTGCAATTTAATTCTTACATTCCAACTAACCATCTGTAAATCCTATACTTTGAATGTATGTTTATTATTGCAATATATAATAACAGTAAAAGGAGATTTAATATGAAAAAAGCTATTTATATGTATATAGTTTACATCGTCTACTTTCTTGGAATAGGAATGACTTCAAGTTGTATAGTTCTAATGCCATTCAATCCTGTAAGATATTCAATAATATTAAGCATTGGTCTTGGACTATTTTTGACCGGCTCAATATTTAATGAATTAGTAATTAATAAAACCCATTTGTCAACTGTTGAAATTTTAAAGTTAGTAGTAGTTTCACTCACATTGGCAATAGGTATAGGTATGATAAGTGGTGGAATATCTCACTTTAAGGAGAGTCCGCAGTATGTTTCCTATCTTATACCATTAGGCATTTTAATTTCCTTTATAAGCTTTATAGTGAAAAATAACTTCAAACTATCTAGGAAGGAAAAAATAATAATGCTTATAGGTGTAGCAATAATTTCAATTATTATTTTTGTTATCCTATCAATGATGGCAATGAATGCTTCTATGGATATGCAACCAGGTGGAGATATATTTAAAGGCAGTCATTAATTATATATTAGACCATGTACTTCTAATTAAATATTATATATTATCTATGTAAGAAAGAATTTTTCTTAGAAAATTAAAATCTCAGTTTCGTTAGCACTTTTCACAATTAGCATCTACGAAACTGAGACTATTCTATATCAGTTTTATTATTAAAGATGAATTCAACAATTTATGAATATATAAAAGATTATTTCTCTTTTACATTCTCTTCTTTAAATTTTTCTTTCAATAACTTGACAATGTCTGTATCTTCATTAACCCAAAGCTCATAACTGACATTAAGAGCTACTCTGTCAGACTTCCTAAAAAGTACTATTCTTGTATTTCCTCTATAATCTTTAGGTAAAGATCTTAAAAAGTCTATGGCTTCTTTTTGTCCATCTTCATCAGTTACCTGTATATATATTTTTCTTCCATTATCAACAAGTGTCGAACTTATTTGAGGCTTACTTCTCTCAAAATTCTTTAAATTACTTCTATTATTAGTAGAATCATATCCTTTAGTCCTATCCTTTGAATGATCAAAAATAGCTTTTAATTTTTCTTCACTATTCTTAATCAAAGGCTCAATTTTCTCACATAGAACCTTTGGCGCTTCTTCTTCTCTTATACTTATTCTTCCCGATACAATAACAAGAGCATCATCATCAAGCATAGTTTTTACTTTTTCATAGGTCTTAGGAAAAATAATAACTTCTACGGAACCATATAAATCCTCAAGTCTCAAAAATGCCATCATGGCATTGTTTCTGGTTATCTTTTTAGATATTTCAGCTATGGTTCCACCTATTATAACCTTATCTCCATCTCTAATTTTAGTATTATCTAACTGCTCTTCGCCTTCTAAAAGTTGATTTGATACAATCTCACTAGAATTGGTGTTAGTTACATAGTTTAAGGTTTGAACATATTCATCTAAAGGATGACCACTTAAATAAAGACCCGTCATTTCCTTTTCCATAGCTAGAATGTACTTCTTTTCAAATTCTTTTATCTTCGGATACTCTATTTTAATATCCATGGTTGAATCATCATTCTCAAAATCTTGGAACAAGTTTAATTGCCCTTGAATATTTCTTTTCTTTTGGCTTGACACTCCGTCTAAAACTTTCTCCATTATAGCTAAAAGTTGAGATCTATAGACTCCAAACTCATCAAAAGCTCCAGATTTTATCAAGCTTTCTGCAGCTCTTTTATTAACAGTAGATACGTCGATTTTTTCGGCAAAATCCATAAAATCCTTGAATTTTCCCTTTTCTTCTCTGACTTTAACTATACTATCTGTTACGTTTCCCCCAACATTCTTTATTGAAGCCATACCAAAGCGTATCTTTTCCTTATTTACAGTAAACTTAGAATAACTTTCATTTATATGTGGTGGAAGTACTTCTATATCTTTTTCCTTTGCAAACCTAATATAGTAAGCAACTTTTTCATTATTACCCATAACACTGTTAAGCATAGCTGCTATAAATTCTGTAGGATAATAACACATCATATAGGCTGTTTGATACGCCACTACTGCATATGCTGCAGCGTGGGATTTATTAAAGGCATAACTAGCAAAATCCATCATTTGATCGAATATTTTGTTAGCAGCTTCAACTGATATGCCATTGCGTAAACATCCTGGGACTTCTATATTTCCGTCCTTGTCTACTATTCCATATATGAAATTTTGTCTTTCTTCTTCCATAACCTTATGTTTTTTCTTAGACATAGCTCTTCTAACTAAATCAGATCTCCCCATTGAATAGCCTGCTAGTTTTCTAACAATCTCCATTACTTGTTCTTGGTAAACCATAACACCATAAGTTACCCCTAGTATTGGTTCTAATTCTGGAGTTTCATATCTAATTTTAGCTGGATTTCTTTTACCTTCTATATACCTTGGAATCTCAGCCATAGGACCTGGTCTATAAAGAGATATTCCTGCTATGATATCTTCTAAGCTATCTGGCTTTAAATCTTTCATAAAGGAAGTCATGCCAGCAGATTCTAATTGGAATACACCTACAGTTTTACCTTCCCCAACCATTGTATAGACTTTAGGGTCGGCATCATCTATCTTATCTAAATCAATTTCAATTCTCTTGTTCTGCTTCACCATATCTACAGCATCTTTTAGAACAGTTAGGGTTCTGAGTCCCAAGAAATCCATCTTCAAAAGTCCGAGCTCTTCTAGTGTCCCCATAGTATACTGAGTTACTATTGCTTCATCATTCTTTTGAAGTGGAACATAACTTACTAAAGGCTGAGACGCTATAACTACTCCTGCTGCATGAGTTGAGGTATGCCTTGGAAGTCCCTCCAAAGTCTTCGATACATCTATTAGATCTCTAACCCTTTCATTTTCTTCATAAGCAGCTTTCAATTCCGAATTAACCTCTAAGGCTCTCTCTATATTGATTCCAAGCATATTTGGTATCATTTTTGCAATAGCATCAACCTCTGAATAGGAATAATTCATAGCTCTACCAACATCTCGGATACACATCCTAGCTGCCATGGTTCCGAAAGTTATTATCTGTGAAACAGACTCATAACCATATTTATCCACAACATAATCAATAACTTCTTGCCTGCGTTCATAACAAAAATCGGAATCTATATCTGGCATGCTTACTCTTTCTGGATTAAGAAATCTCTCAAAAAGTAAACTGTATTTAATTGGATCAATTTTTGTGATTCCCAAAGTAAAAGCTACTATGGAACCAGCAGCACTGCCTCTCCCTGGACCAGTAGGAATACCATTTTCATTAGCAAACCTTATAAAATCCCATACTATAAGAAAATAATCAACATAGCCCATGGTCTTTATAATATCAAGTTCATAATCTAATCTTACTTTTATCTCTTCTGTTATTTCCTCATAGAGTTCTGCTAAGCCTTTATAGCAAGTATCTCTTAAATATTGAAAATGATCTTGTTCTGAAGGGAGTGGAAAATTTGGAAGCTTCGATACATGAAATTCATAATCAAAATTACATTGTTCTGCTATCTTAACAGTATTATCTAATGCTTCTTCAACATAACCAAAAAGTTCTTCCATCTCTTCTTGAGAACGAATATAGAATTGCTCTGGCTGATAACTCATTCTTCCTTTTTCATCAATAGTTTTTCCAGTTTGTATGCAAAGAAGAATATCATGAGCTCTAGAATCTTCCTTATTAATATAGTGGATATCATTAGTAGCGACTAATGGAATATCAAGTTCTTTTGACATAGCTATTAGGTGTTCATTTACCATGATCTGCTCTCGCATTCCATGGTTTTGCAATTCTAGATAAAATCCATCTTTAAATGTTTCCTTATAAAATAATGCTGTTTCCTTTGCAATGTCTAAATTACTTTTCAATATATGTCCTTGAACTTCTCCTCCAAGACAAGCACTCAAGGCAATTAGCCCCTCACTATGCTTCTTTAAAAAATCGTGATCAACCCTTGGTTTATAGTAAAATCCATCTATAGAAGCAGCACTAACTATCTTCATCAAGTTATCGTAGCCAGTACTGTTTTTAACAAGTAATACTAAATGATGCGTATCATTTTTTCTTCCTTGCTCTTTTATATGCATTGACTTTGATGCAACATATATCTCAGAGCCAAGAATAGGTTTTATTCCAACCTCTTTAGCCGCCTTATAAAACTCAACACAACCATACATAACACCGTGGTCAGTTATAGCCATAGCATTCATCCCTAGTTCCTTCGCCCTTTTAACCATAAGAGATATTTTACCAGAACCATCTAAAAGACTATAACCCGTATGGACATGAAGATGTACAAAATCCCTCGACAAAAAATCACCTCCTAGATAACACTAATAATATCACAATGTTAAAAAAAGAAAAACCGTAGCAAAGCAACAATTCATTACCATGCCACAGTCATTTTTTAATTAACGTTCATAATAGTTTTTCCATTATTCTTATGTCTATATATTCACCATCCAAAAATCCATGTTTTTCATATATTCCTACTTCTTTAAAGCCCATAGATTTATATAAAGCATTGGATGCATTATTCTTTTTAAATGTATTTAGGATAAGCTTGCGAAAACCAAAAGATTTAGCCGTTTCTATCAGCTCAATTAAAAGAGTTTTGCCAACACCTTTCCCTCTACTTTCTTTTTCTATGTATATAGACATTCCCGCGTTTGCATTAAAACATTCTCTTGGGCTAAATTCATTTATAGATGCCCAACCAACTATGGTTTCAAATTCCTCTGCAACAAGTACTTTATGCTTGTCCGATCTAGTTATAAGCCATTTCTCCATTTCTTTAACATTACGAAGTCTAGATTCTAAAGTAGCAGTTCTTTCTTCTATACCTTGGTTATAGATTGCCGTCACATATGGAATATCTTCAATCCTAGCTTCCCTTACTATTACCATTTATCTTCAGCTCCATTCATCATTGTAAATCACATATAAATTGCATATAATATGATACAACTTGCCTTACAATATATCTAGTACTTTTTTATTAAAAGCACATTAATATTTATAATTAAACCGCATTTTATATCACCTAATTATAAAACATACACAAACCTCTAATAAACTTAGTAGTCACACTTTATATATTAAGCCCCACTATCATAAAAAATCATATATATAGTATAAACCCCTTCCTTATTATTAGTAATAATAAAGTCTTGATGATACTTTGCTGTGGCATCTGTTTCAGCCGTGTTCTCTGCTCCATTTATGCTAAATGACGGCCTTTTTTTGATGATATCACAAATTTGATCAATACTTGTTGGATGCTCAACCGTTATAGGAACAGAAACCAAAGATTGAGGTCTTCTGTTTCCAAAACCTTTTGGTAGTTCTTTTATTATTTTGCTTTCCACATCTAACAAATCTGAATTAGAGTTAAAATACTCCTTATATCCCTCTCTTATCATAGCTTTAACATTTTCATCTTGCGCTCTAGCTAACTGGTGAACTACCATATCAGACATCCTCCAGTCGATTATGCAATTTGCATCACTCACTGCGTTATTAACAATATTAGGATTATGCTTCTTAGTTCTTTCTGATTTATTCATCAATTTATCAAAAGAAAACTTGCAGAAAAAAATCATCATAATCAATATTAAGAATCCAATTACACTTACTATTACTATATTTTTTTTACGCTCATCCATATTCACTATACCCCTTGTACGAGTTTATATCAATATTATACTACTTTTACAATATTTGTAAATAAGCATATTCTCGTATTTTTTATAGCAGAACGAATAAGGAGTTATCTTAAAGCAATAATTATTGCTTTAAGATAACTCCTTCACCAGTAAAGTTTTGTCAAAATTGTTTTGTATTAGAGATAATCATATTACAAATACTTCTCACCTAATACATTAAAAAATTTGCTTTTATAAGAGATAATTAATGGATTTAACTAGGCTTTAGCTATATATTCCGTCCACTATAAAATAGCTAATTATTCTTTTTAGGGGTTTTGTTTGTTTTATTTTACTAGACCTGTAATACCTTCGCCTTTTAGTATTGATATTTACTTAGGGATGATACCGATTCCAAAAGTTTTTATACATCTCTCAGGTCATTACAAATCCATCCTAGGTTAAAATAAGGCTTGTACTCATTTCTACATAAGACTATACAATCTTTTATAGCTTCTTCTTTTTCCTCTAGGATTTTTTGAAAAACATCTTTTTTAATCAATGTCCTTCTTACTTTTAATTTTATAATACTAATTTTAAATTGTAAATAGACTTTTCGACCCTTTCTTCTATTTTTATGCTTTAATTCGACAAAACTATTTCCATTTCTATCACTGATAAATAAAAATAAAACCTTCCATTCCTTACAAATAGAAAGTTTCATTTTTATTGTATTTTATATAATCTTTACATATTAAATTTCAAACTTATATTGGTACTCCATCAAAATATGTGTTTTACTAATTTCCTGTAGGTGTAGTTGTTACTGGCATCGTAGGTTTAATCCCTAATTCCGCTATCATAGCTGTCCATAATTCCTTCGCTATTGGCATTGCTGTTTGAGAAGCATAATATGCCTCTGGTTTTGGATATTTTACTGTTACCATCATAGTATATTGAGGTTTATCTGCTGGCAACATAGAAGCAAAGGAAGAAATATATTTCCCTGCTATATATTCTCCTTTTTCAGTTGCCATAGCCGTTCCTGTCTTTCCACCAAACTGATATCCTGGTATCTGCATCCCTTTTGGATGGTTAACTACATTTATAAGGTCCTGCCTCACAGTTGCAGCAACCTCTGGTGCAATAATAGCCTTCTTCCGTCCAGTATCAAAAGTCTTTTGTGCAAAAGTACTTCCATCAGAATTGTATCCCTTTATTTCCTTTAATATATGTGGTGATATATATGTACCACCATTGGCAATAGCATTAAAAGCAGCTATATATTGAATCATTGTTGAAGTGTTAGCATGGCCATATGAAATGGTAGCAAGTTCAACAGGCCCCATCTCATCAGTTCTTAAAACTATACCTTCTGATTCACCTTCAATATCTATCCCTGTAGCTTGTCCAAGCCCTACCTTTTCTATATATTGATGCAGCTTATCAGCACCTAACAATTCTGCAACCTTTACACAACCAACGTTGCATGAATTTCTTAGTATGTCTACTATAGTTTCTGGACCATGCGAAGTACCTGAATCACAAGCTATTGGTGAACCTGCAACGTTAATGCTTCCTTTGCAATCAACAATAATCTGATCATTAGCTATAGCTTTATTTTCTAAAGCTGCTGCTGCTAAGATAGGTTTAAAGATTGATCCTAGTTCAAAGGAATCACTGACAATATTATTTCTCCAAGAAGCTTGCAATTCTTCATAAGACTTGCCACTTATCCATGGATTATTAAGATCATACCCACCAGTACTTGCCATAGCTACTATTTCTCCAGTGTTCGGATCTGAAACAACTATATATACACTTTCAGCGGCAGTATCTTTTTTACCTTTCTCCGCAATTCTTTCAGCTAATCTTTGAATTCTATTGTCTATAGATAAATATATATCACTTCCTTGAACCGGTGGATAATACGTTGGTTTTGTAAAAGGCAATGGATTTGAAAATCCATCTTCTTCTTGAATATATTGTCCTGAAATTCCAGAAAGGTATTTATCATAATAAAGTTCAACTCCTGTAAGTCCCTTGTCATCACCATTTACGTGACCAATAAGCTTAGATGCAAACTCGTTATTTGGATAATATCGTTTTGTATCCTCAGAGATAATTATTGCTCTTACTTCTTTTTCACTTTTTAATTTTGTTAGTGCCTCCGCTTGATTTGCCTCTATTTTTCTTTTTAACTGTGCAAAATTTTGAGGTTCTCCTTCAGAATCAGTACTGTTGATAATCTCCATGACTTCTTCCTTAGTCATACCTAATATTTTTGCCATATCTCCTGCAACATCCCCAATATCATAACGTGCTTTAGCATCGTCTGTATCTTCACCATCTTCTCTTAATGTTTTCAAATCTAAATCTGCTCTAAAGACATTTCCACTTACACCAAGTTCATTTCCATTGGAATCAAGGATCTTCCCTCTTTTTGCCGTTACCTCTTCTTTACTAAACCATCTTCTTTCAGCATCTGTCTTATACTCTTCTCCATGTTTTATAAGTAACCTAGCATAGTTTCCCATAAGACCTATAAATATAAATATTATAGTCATAAATGCTACAAATAATCTTTGATTCTTTTCAAAAGGTTTTTTCTTTTTCATAAGACCACATCCATAATAAATTTCTCTTTCCTAATAGTATAACATTATTTTTATAGTTTTTCTTTAGCAATAATTATCCACTTTTATATAATGATCGACGATTTCTTTGTTCTCAATAGATAAACGTATATGATCCTAATACAAAATATACCTTTAACCTTACAACTGACCCATATTATTTATGTAGTAGTGGTAATTACGTAGTAACAACAAACTCTACTTATAATGAACTTTACATTAATGGTACTAGAATCTCCATGAGTTATGTTCCAAACAGTGTTTATTTTGTAGATGGACGTCTTATTGTTAATGGTCAAAGAGTATATGGTGATGCTTCCTCGCATGTAGATGCAAACCCTAGCTCTAGAATAACCAATTATGGAATAATAACTTATTCAGGAAGGACCTGCGTTTGTGTAGAAGTAACTAATATAGCTGTATATACATGGCGATATATTAATGGTTCAGGCCACATGGAATATTTAACTGTTCCTTTAGGCCAGTTTGTTATAGACTTAGAAACAGGTGCATGTATATCTGGTGGAGTTTTACAGTGGTATTAACTGCACTATTAAAAGTATGGATAGCTCATATTTGGCTAGGCATGCCAGTTTATAAATTGCAATTCTAAACTAAAAGGGAAAAACTTATGCGATTCTTCAATCTTTAGCATAAGTTTTTCCTTTTATTGTTCCTTTACATCCAAATTCTCGATTAATACTAATGACTTTCCTATATACTATATAAGTTTATATTTCATAAAAGTGTTTATAATTTTTTATCTTGGAATAGAAGTGAAAATAATGTATATATTAACTAATGGTAATATTATATTTAAAAATATTGAGTTTACTATACTCCTATTATTTAATTTTAAATTAATAAAATTTGTGATTATAGATATACACGGAAATATAATTACATACACCTCTTTACGAATTGTACTACTTCCATCTGATTTCACCGAAATATAATCTGGCAGATAGTTATAACTCACAATATTTGTTATTATCATTATTAATGTAGCGAATATAGCCAAATATACTACCTTTTTTATATCTTTACTTTCTATACTTTTTTGCTTTGTAATCATAAAATTTCCTCCAAACTTAAGAGCAAGTATATCCTATTTAATTTCTGATTAATACTTTCTTCTGGTCTATTAACCAAACTACTACCCCCTATGTAGTTCATGATAAAGTGTAAATTTTCATCTTAATTCATTAAATCATTTTGTAGGAAGTAAGATAATAAATAGAACTTAATACTATTGAAACCGTAAAAATTACAGTAGGAATAGCTTTTTATAAAATCTTTATATTCATTTCTTTATTGTTTCTCTTATCTTATTCACCTTGATATGTAATATTTATTATATAGTACCATGTACGTTATAGAATTCCAATTAATTTGGCAATTTACCAGTAAAAATTTAAAATAGTTTTTAAAAAACTATTTACAAGTAATAATAATTATTATATAATAATAACTGTGAAGAGGATCTTGATTACAAACAACAAATAGTATGAAAATTTCAAAACTCTTCAGAAACAAAAGTAGATAAATAGCAAGTTGAAAACTTGCAGATAAATAGAAAATTAAAACATAATAGAAATATTAAATTGAAAATGAAAGTGGAGGAATTGAAAATGAAAAAATTTATTTGTACAGTATGTGGATACATTCATGAAGGAGATGCAGCACCTGAACTATGTCCAGTTTGTAAGGCACCAGCTGCGAAATTCCAAGAACAAACAGGTGAAAGAGTTTGGGCAGATGAGCACAGAATTGGAGTTGCTAAAGGTGTAGAACAAGATGTTTTAGATGATTTAAGGGCAAACTTTATGGGTGAATGTACTGAAGTAGGAATGTACTTAGCAATGAGCAGACAAGCTGATAGAGAAGGCTTCCCAGAAGTTGCTGAAGCCTATAAGAGAATTGCTTTTGAAGAAGCTGAACATGCATCAAAATTTGCAGAATTACTTGGTGAAGTAGTTGTTGCTGATACAAAAGCAAACTTACAAGCTAGAGTTGATGCCGAATATGGCGCAACTGATGGAAAGAAAAAATTAGCTACTAGAGCTAAAGAATTAGGCTACGATGCTATCCACGACACAGTTCACGAAATGTGTAAAGATGAAGCTCGTCACGGTAAAGCATTCCTTGGTCTATTAAACAGATACTTTAACAAATAAGATTATATAAATTATTTTATATAAATAAATCAACACATATTTTAAACTATCTGACTAATACAAAACCAACAACCCCTATTCTAAAGCATTGCTTTAGAGTCCATATAATCCCCACATTAAACGGTATAAGCTTAGCGGCTATACCGTTTTTTATTAATAAACTAAAAACCTACCTAAATTAAAAATAGGTAGGTTAGTAACTAAAAATTTTATTATCAGCAATTTCTTTTCATATAATTTTTTAGGTATATCTTACTTATCTTCAGTCAATAAATTCTTACATGAATTCCTTTCAACTAGTTGAACATCCATCTTTATAAGTTTTTTAGTTTCAACTCCATTTATAAGCTTCACTAAGGTTTCCATTCCCATAGCTCCCATTTCATATCTTGGCTGTTTTATAGTTGTAATGCCTGGATATATATATTCACTACTTGCTATTCCGTCAAAACCTACAATAGAAATGTCCTCAGGAATTCTTAATCCCTTTTCCATAATTGCTTTAATAGCACCAATAGCTAGATTATCTGAATGAGTAAAAACTGCTGTTGGAATTTTTTCTCTTTCTAATATTTTCTTCATAGCTATGTAGCCCCATTCTGAACTAAAATCACCATCAACAATATTTTCTGAGCTAAATTTTATGCCATTATCTAGCATGGCTCTCATATATCCTTGAACTCTTGGAATTGCGGCATTTTCGTCACTTAATGGACCTGAAATCATAACTATGTCCTTGTGTCCAAATTTACACAAATGATTTACCGCTTCATATGCAGCTTCCTCATTATCAATTCTCACAGTTACAAACTCAGTATTCTTTGGAATAGAACTAATAAGCACTATAGGGATATTATTTATGTGGTTTTTAATTTCTTCTGGTACTGAAAAACTCATAAGGATAGCTCCATCTACCATCTTCTCTTGGAGCACAGATAAACACTTTTGCTCCTTCTCTCTGGATCTGTCTGTGTTTAAAAGAAATATGCTGTAACTATATTTATTAGCTACATCTTCTATTCCTCTTATTACCTCTGGATAAAATGGATTTGATATGTCTGGTATCATTACTCCAATAGTTTTAGTTTTTTTGCTTTTTAAGCTTCTTGCTATTGCATTCGGCTTATAATTAAGCTTTTCCATGGCTTCAAAAACAGCTTGTCTCTTTTCATCAGTTACTGGACCAGAGTTATTTAAAACTCTAGATGCAGTACCAAGTCCAACACCAGCAAGCTTTGCGACATCCTTTAAACTTGGTGCCTTAGCCATATATAGTCCCCCCTTTATATACCTTGACTAATACTCTCCTCTTGCTATTTCCTCTGCAATTTTTTCGATTTTCCTAAGCCTGTGATTTATCCCTGACTTACCTATTGGAGGATTTAACATATCTCCAAGTTCTTTCAGAGACTCATCTGGATACTTAAGTCTTAACTCAGCAATTTCTCTTAAATTACTGGGGAGCCTTGCAAGACCAATTTCTTTTTGTATTAGTTTTATACTTTCAATTTGCCTCACCGCTGCATTAACTGTTTTACTTAAATTTGCAGTTTCGCAATTGACTAGCCTGTTAACATTGTTTCTCATTTCTTTCATTATTCTTATGTTTTCCACGTATAGCAAAGAACTATGAGCACCTATAATATTTAATAGATCCACAATCTGTTCTCCCTCTTTTATATAGACAATGTAACTATTTTTTCTTTGTATTACTTTTGAATTAAGTTGAAATTCGTTAATAGTCTTACTTAACCCAAGAGCATATTCACTATTATGAGTTACAAATTCCATATGATAAGTTTTTTCTGGATTGCTTATACTTCCTCCACCTAAAAAAGCTCCCCTGATATAAGCTTTTTTAGCAGATTCGCTTGGTATTATTTCTTGAGGTATTTCATTGCTGAAGGTCAAAATACCTTCAATTTCTTGCATAACTCCTACATCTAAAAGAAGTTCCTTTACGTTTGTTTCCTCTTGGATAACAACCATATATATATTGTTTTTCTTTAGTGAAGTTCCCTTCTTAACCATCAGCTTTGAATGCACATTGAAATACTCCTTCAATAGCTTGAAAACTAATCTTGCTATTGAAGGGTTTTCTGTAGTAACTCTAAAGCTAAATTGCCTACGTGCACCTAAGGTTAAAGTACCACTGGCTTTCATTATTGCCGAGAGGAGAGCTGTAACCTCCTCTTTTGTATATTCAGTTTGTCGACAAACTTCACTCTTTACTTTAGCAGAAAATGACATACGATTTCACCTAACTATCAATATTTTTTGTTTCTTTAAGTCTTTCTGATAAATAGAAGTACTCAATAATCTTCTTTCTATCAAAGAATAGTTTTCTATCCATTATTGTTTCAACTATGATTGCTGCAAGTTCTTCTGAGTTATGTCTAACATGCCCATTAGAACTAGTTGCAACTAAGTTTCCTTTTACTACATCGATGCCCATTTGCTTTATTTTCTTTTCATTCAAATCTACAAACTCAGAAGCATCATCAAGGTACTTTTCTAGAAGTTCTTTGCTTATTCCTTGCTGATTTACAATAGTAAGATCTACAATCTTCCCTTTAACATGTCTATTTATAGCTTCAATATGATCTGCTACATCATAACCATCTGTTTCACCAGGTTGCGTCATAATGTTTGATATATATATCCTAAGAGCATCTGTTTTCTTTAATGCCTCAGAAATATCTTTAATTAATAAATTAGGAAGTACACTAGTATAAAGGCTACCTGGTCCAAGAATTATAGCATCTGCTTCATTTATTGCATCAATAGCTTCTTGAACAGCTTTAGCATCCTCTGGCTCAATAAAAACTCTTTTTATTGGGTTCTTATTTTTGAAGGCTTCATAAGGTATATTGGATTCACCTTCAACTATATCTCCATTTTCAAGTTCAGCCTTTAAAACCATGTTTTCTAAAGTAACAGGAACGACTTTCCCCACTACAGCTAATACTGAACTCATTTTTTGTACTGCTTCTTCAAAATTTACAGAAATACCATCCATAGCAGCTAAAAATAGATTACCAAAGCTTTGATTTTTAAGTCTTCCATCTTTGAATCTATATTGTAGTAACTCTTCCATAAGAGGCTCTGTATCTGATAAAGCCAAAATACAATTTCTTATATCTCCAGGTGGAAGTATTCCTAGATCTTCTCTAAGATCTCCAGAGCCACCACCATCATCTGCCACCGTTACAATTGCAGTTATATTAGAAGTATAATATTTTAGACCTCTAAGCATAGTTGAAAGACCTGTTCCACCACCAATTGCCACTATCTTTGGTCCCTTTACTAGAAGTCTTTTCTCATATATAAGGTTCCCTAACTTACGCGAATTTATCGATACTTGCAAATATCCAGTATTAATAAGTGCGATTATAGATTTCATTCCTTGCATTACAGATAAATACACAACAAAAATTCCAGATACTATAATAAAAACATAAAAGGCTCTATAATATCCATTATAGTATCTGAACCTTAATGCGATTTCTGCTATACCAAAGGCAATGAATAGTATTCCCATGCTAGCTAGGAACACCCATCTCTTAACTTTTATTCCTGGTCTAAACCAATCTAAAAATTTCATAGCTTATTACCGCCACCTCGAACATCTTCGTTTATATCTCTATGTTCTAAAGTAACTCTACCTCCTGCTGCAAATAATCTATTATATATCTCATTAGCTATTGCTACAGAACGATGTCTTCCACCAGTACATCCAATTGATACGATTAATTGTCTCTTTCCTTCTTGGAAATAGTATGGTATTAAAAAATTCAACATATCTGTGTATTTATCTAAAAAGTCTTGAGTTTCTTTAAAAGAAAATACATAATCTTGAATCTGTTTATCATTTCCTGAAAATGCTTTTAACTCTGGAATATAAAATGGATTTGGTAAAAATCTTACATCCACTACTAAATCTGAATCTACAGGTATTCCATATTTAAAACCAAAGGAAAGGATTGTTATTGAAAGCTGCGCTTCAATTTGCCCTTCTTCTTGGTATATTCTTTCTATTTTCTCTCTAAGTTCTCTTGTAGCAAGCTTTGTAGTATCAATAATATTATCAGCTCTATCTCTTAATTCTTTAAGCTTTGCTCTTTCTAAAGTAATACCATCAATTATTCTACCTTGTTGAGCTAATGGGTGTTTTCTTCTAGTCTCTTTATATCTTTTTATCAGTACTTCATCAGATGCATCTAAAAATAAAATTTCATACCGATATTGTTTCGACTTTAAATAATTTAGGCTTTCAAAAAGATCATCGAAAAATTTTCTTCCTCTTATATCTATGACTAGCGCTATTCTATCTATTTTTCCCTCAGTCTGATAACAGGCTTCAGCAAACTTTGGTATCAAAGTTGGTGGCAAGTTATCTACGCAAAAATAGCCTAAATCTTCAAGACTTCTTATAGCTTGAGTTTTTCCAGCTCCAGAAAGACCAGTAACTATGACAAATCTCATTTTAATCCCTCCTGCAGTTGTATTTTATGTATATGCTGTAGTAATACCCAAAACTTCTTAAATATAAATAGCATTATATCTTTAAAGTTAAATTACTCTATACATATATAGATATTATAACATAAAATAGTATATACATTTACTATATTTGTATAAACATTAATATGTAATAAAAAGGCCTAGAATTAAAGAAGTAGCACCTCTAAAACTCTAGGCAAATTCTTAATTATCTTCTCCCATTATCCTAACTTCTGTCTCTAATTCAACTGAAAATTTTTCTTTTACAACTTTTTGTACATGAGCTATAACAGCTAACACATCTTTTGCCGTAGCCGTACCCTTATTAATTACAAAACCAGAATGTTTTTCTGATACTTGGGCATCACCTACACTATACCCCTTTAGTCCACTATCTTGAATAAGCTTTCCTGCAAAATATCCTGTTGGTCTCTTAAAAGTACTTCCTGCTGAAGCATATTCTAATGGTTGCTTTTCTTCTCTTCTTCTTGTCAAATCATCTATAATTGCTTTAATCTCATCATAATTCCCATTTTTAAGAATAAACGTTGCTGATAAAGCAATGTAATGCCTTTTTAAAACAGAACTAGTTCTATAACCAAGTTCTAATTCTCTATTTGTTAATGTTAATATTTTACCGTCTTCATCTAATACCACCGCACTATCTATTACATCCTTTATTTCTCCGTTATAGGCTCCTGCATTCATAGCTATAGCGCCCCCAACAGTGCCAGGAATTCCACAAATAAACTCTAGTCCAGTTAACCTTGCTTCTAAAGCAGCTTTTGATAAATCCTTCATTAATACTCCAGATTCAACCTTAATCTCATTTCCATTTACCTCTACATGATTCAGCTTTTCTAGCTTTATAACGACACCTCTAATGCCGCCATCCTTTATTAATAAATTAGATCCATTTCCCATTACGAAAAAAGGAATTCTATCTGCTTTACACAATTTTATTACTTCAATGATTTCTTCTATATTTGTTGGAGTGACTAATATATCAACTGATCCACCAACCTTAAAAGAAGTATGATTTTTCATATACTCATTGACTTTTATATTTTCCTTGTCAAGCACTGAACCTAGCTTCTTTGCAAAGTCCTTATATACATTCATTATATCTACACCTCAAATTCTATATGCTTAATTCCGTAGGGTTTTATGACAAAAACTTAGTTTACTAAATAAACTTGAATTTTAGCAATGCTGGTATTTCAAGTGTCAAAGGTGTTTTCTTATCATAACATTATATAAATAAGTTAAAAGCCATTTAGCAACCCTATAAATCTTCTAAACGTCCCTTGCTCTTAAGGTAATCAATTATTCTACAATCAATGTTCATAATAAGCTCCTCTGGGAAATCTATACTATTTAGAATTTCTTCTGAAACAGAAAAGTTTCCTATATCATAACATATATGTGCATCGCTGCTTAAAATAATTTTAGCCCCATATTTTTTGCAGAGCTTTGCAACCTCAATGCAATTTTCTTTACTTCCAACACGACTTGCACCAAAGGAAGCATTGTTTATCTCTATTATTTTATCCTTTTCTTTTACAGCCCTTACCACTGTTTCATAATCTACTGGGAAAATAGGATTTCCGATGTGCCCTAAAATGAATACCATAGGATTATCTAAAGCTTTAACATAAGCTCTAGTATTTTCTTCTATAGTTCCTCCTTCTAAGACTTCTTTATGAACACTTGCCAACATATAATCTAAATTGGCATATCCCTTACTGTCTATATCTACGTTTCCTTCATAATCCTTTATGTTTGCCTCACAACCTCTTAAAATAATTAGATCCTTGATTTTTCTTGGCACTTTTAACATATTCTCGAAATACCAAATATGTGGTGATCCTGGCATTGATGGTGCATGCTCACTAGTCCCCAAAACCTTTAGTCCCTTTTCTATAGCAAAGTTAATATTCTCTGTCAAGGTAGTATATGCATGACCACTAACTATAGTATGTGTATGTAGATCAACTGGATACTTCATATAATTACTTCCTTTCCTCTTCAAGCTTTTTAAAAAAGTCCTTAATTTGTTGAGCACTTCTTTTATCCATGGAAGGCGTAGTTGCAAGCTCTTCCAGTGTAGCATTTTTTATGTTTTCAATGCTTCCAAATCTCATAAGAAGATTTCTTCTTCTCTTTTCTCCTATACCTTTTATGTCATCAAGTACTGATTTTATCGCTCTCTTATCCCTAAGGCTTCTATGATATGTTATAGCAAATCTATGTACTTCATCTTGAATCCTAGTTATAAAATGCATTATTGGTGAGGAGCTCTTTAATACAATTTCTTCATTATCGTATATAATTCCTCTTGTTTTATGATTATTATCCTTCACAAGTCCTGCTACAGGTATATTTATTTTCAATTCTCTTAATACTTCTAACGCAACATTTACCTGGCCTTTTCCTCCATCCATCAGAATTAAATCTGGGAAGACAAAAAATTTTCCAGCTTCTAAAGCGATTTCACTGCTAGTTAATGCTTCAATTTCTTCAAGGCCTCTTTTAAACCTTCTTGTAAGGATTTCTCTCATACTATCATAATCATTAGCACCATAAACTGTTTTTATTTTAAATCTTCTGTAATCGCTATTCTTAGGCTTTCCTTCCTCAAAAGCTACCATAGCACCAACAGAATCAACACCCATTATATTTGAAATATCATAAGCTTCTATTCTATGTGGAATATCTCCTAAGGCTAAAATTTCTGCTAACTCTTCTAACACATTAGTGTATGCTTCTTTTTCTTTTATGAGCTTTTGCTTAAACTGTTCTAACGTTATCACAGCATTTTTTTGCACCATAGTTAAAGTGTCTTTCTTCTCTCCCTTTTGCGGAATTTTGATAGACACCTTAAATCCTCTTTTCATTGTAAGCCATTGTTCCAATAGTTCTAAATCCTCTATCTCTGGTACATAGATGTACTTCGGAATAAAAGCTGTTCCTCCATAAAAAGCTGAAATGAATTCTGCTATTATTGCAGAATTTTCTTCACTAACAACATTTTCTAGAAAGAAGTGTTCCCTACCTATTACCTTACCTTCTCTTACAAAAAACACTTGAACTACTGCATCTTTATCATCTTTAGCTAAATGAATAAAGTCTTCGTCCTCAAAACGCTTTGTAGCCATTTTCTGTTTTTCTTGGACCTTTTCAATTGCTATAAGCTTATTTCTATACTCCGCCGCTTTTTCAAATTCTAATGCCTCGGCAGAAATATTCATTTTCTCTTTTAAATCTTTTACAAGAGATATATCTTTACCGCTTAGTAAATCTACTATCTCTTTTATCATTTCCCCATAAGCTTCCTTAGTGATGTGATTACTACAAGGAGCATTACATAGTCCTATATGATAATTTAAGCAAGGTCTTGATGCTATCTTGCCTGCTTTTATATCCAACCTACAAGTTCTTAAAGGAAACAATTGTTTAATTGTTTCTAAAGTTTCATAAACTGCTGATATATTAGTATAAGGTCCAAGATACTTGGCCCCATCCTTTTTTACATTCCTTGTAATAAAAATCCTAGGAAAATCTTCATTTACAGTTATCTTAAGCATCGGATATTGTTTATCATCCTTAAGTAAAATATTGTATCTTGGCTTATGTTTCTTAATCAAATTACATTCTAAAACAAGAGCTTCTATTTCACTATCAGTAACAATATACTCAAATTCTGCTATATGTTTAACCATAGTCCTAACCTTTTCACTATGATTTTTTGAATTTTGGAAATATTGTCTTACTCTATTTTTTAATATTTTAGCTTTTCCAACATAAATTATTTCACCAAGGGAATTCTTCATTAAATAAACCCCAGGTTTATCTGGTAGTATCTTAAGCTGATATTCAAAATCGAACAAAAGGATTCCCCCTTTTAATAATTTTAAAAATACCTTTAATCCTATATGTCACTAACTAAATATATCATATAAAACTCCACAGATACACATTTTATAGATGTTTATCTGTGGAAGTGCAAAACTATTACTTACTAAAATATTGATTTATTACCTTTGATGCAGCTGGAACAGCAACTTGAGCTCCATAGCCAGCACCTTCAGCGACAACGGCTATTGCAATTTCTGGATTATCATATGGTGCGAAGCCTATAAACCAAGAGTGAGGAGACCCAGTTTCATTGTCAGCGGTACCTGTCTTTCCTGCAACTTGAACATTCTTTGAACTAACATTAACCCCTGTACCGCCAGTAACAACTGATCTCATATAACTTCTAACAAGATTTGCAGCATTAGTTGGAACCTTTTGTCCTAAAGATTTTGGCTTTATTTCTTCAACAAGTTTACTATCTTTATCAATAATCCTTGAAACCATATGAGGTTCCATCATTTCTCCACCATGAGCAATAGTTGCAGCAACCAATGCCATCTGTATAGGAGATGCTAATACACCAGCTTGCCCTATAGCACTTTGAGCTATATTTCCTTCTTCATTGTCACTATATTTAGGGAAAATACTGTTATCAATAACTATTCCATCTGCAGGAGTATCATTATTAAAATACAATGCTTCTGCAGTATCTCTAAGTTTTTTATTTCCAAGTCTAATTCCAATATCACCGAAAACAACGTTACTTGAATATGCTAATGCTTCCTCTAAGTTTATCTTCCCAAGTACTTCTCCACTATCATTTTTTAGAGAATACCCTCCTCCAATTTCTAAAGCACCATCATCATTAAAAATTTCTTCCGTGATACCTTGCAAATTCTCTATAGCAGAAAGAGAAGTAATTACTTTAAAAGTAGAACCAGGAGGATATAATCCTGAAACTGATCTATTTAAAAGAGGTCTATTCTCACTACTCTGTAGCCCCTCCCACTGCGCTTCTAAATCGTTAGGATCATAACTTGGTTTAGAAACCATAGCTAAAATACCACCAGTCTTTACATCTAGTACTACAATGGAGCCCTTGTTATTTCCCAAGGCTTCATAGGCTTTCTTTTGTAGATTTATATCTAAAGTAGTAACTACACTTTCTCCAATTTTTTCTTTTCTTTTTTCGCCACTTAAAATAGAATCAATAATCTTTGAATGATTATCTTTCATAAGATATGAATCATACTTATTTTCTAAACCTGTAATTCCATATCTAGCATCTTCAAAACCTAAAGCATGAGCAGTATATGCTCCACCATTGTAAGTTCTAACTTGGTTTCCTTCACTGTTTCTTGTACTCTGAGATAAAGGAGTCATATTTTTATCGTATATGGTTCCTCTTAAAACTTCATTTCTTTGAGCCCATAATCTTTGATTATCTGATCTATCTTCAATTTTAGGACCCGTAAATAATATGAAATAAGTTATATAGCTTATTAATGAAATAAATATAATCAGATAAACTATCATAACTTTCTTTACGTTATTAGTTATATCCTTCATCTTTACTCTCCTTCAGAAACCTTTTGAATTATCCCCAAGGATATAAAGGTAATCAGTAGCGATGTTCCTCCGTAGCTCACCAGTGGCAAGGTTATTCCTGTAAGTGGAATAAAGCCTGTAACTCCACCAACTATTACTAAGGTTTGTGTCGCTATCATAGTGCTTAAGCCTACAGTTAAAAGTTTTGTAAAATTGCTCTTAGCATAGATAGCTCCCCTGATATTTCTATAAAACAACAAGAAATGTAGAATTAGTACAGCAAAACCCACTAGCATTCCCATTTCCTCGGCAATAACTGAAAAAATTAAATCTGATTCTCTTACAGCAACAAATTCTGGATGTCCTAGTCCAAGGCCAGATCCAAAAAGTCCTCCCATAGCTATACCATAATATCCTTGGACTAATTGATAACTTTCGTTACCAACATAAGGCCACGGATCATGCCATATAAGAACCCGTCTTCTTACATGGTAGAATAAGAAATAGCTTAGAGTTGCCCCGATAGCAAAAAGCGCTAAACAGGTTAATATATACTTCAACTTTGAAGTTGATATATACAACATAGTTAAAGATATAGCAAATATCATAAGTGCAGTTCCTAAGTCCCTTTGAAGGATCATAAATCCCAATGATACCATAACAATAAACGCTGGCTCAATCAATTGTTTAAAGTTTTCATATTCCTCTAATGCTGCAGCTAAATATAATATCAAAAATACCTTACCAAATTCAGAAGGTTGAAAGCTTATGGGTCCTACATATACCCAATTTTTTGCTCCGAAAATTTCTGTACCTATAAATGTTGCCATAGCCATAAAAGCAAGAGTTAGCACCATATATATGTATTTAAATTTTTTAAACCGCTTTAACTCTGGCACAAGAACAACTATAAAAATAAATATAGCAATTCCTAAAATAAGCCAAACAATTTGTTTTATAGCAAGCCCTCGGTCAAGCCTATATATCATTACAAGTCCTAGAGCAGTTAACATTGATGAAAAGATAAAGATATATTTATCACCATCTGGGAAAAATCTTCTTAATATAAAATAAGTATAGGCTAATAAAACTATCATTACTGCGCCCATTATCAAGGCACCAAAATCTAAAGGATCCTTTATTATAAATAGATTTAGCGAACACACCACTATAAATAAATATGTATACCTTAATAATCGTTTTTCGTCTCTATATGTATCCATATTATCACCCTATTACTTTAAATTCAGCCTCACCTATAGAAACAGTATCACCTATAGAAAGCTGGGCTTTTCCTTCTAATCTTTCACCATTTAAAAAAGTTCCATTGGTACTTTGTAGATCTTCTATCAAATATTTATCATTCTGTAAAAACACCCTAGCATGAGTCCCTGAAACATATTGGCTACTTAATATCAGATCATTATTATCTTTTCTTCCTATTACAATTTGACCTGATATCATAATTACGGAACCTATTTTTAGGTTATCACTTGGATTTATATTAATAACCTCAAGCCCATATTTTTTTCTTTTTACTGGTGTATGTTTTGGGCCTTGATTTTGTCTGCCACCCCCCTTAAGGTCTTTATACATTATTCTTAATGCAAAAAATATAATTACATATATTATAATTATGATAATGACCTTAAATATAACGCTCAGTTCACTAAACACATTACCACCTCTTTATACAAAAATAGCCAGACTATAAATCTAGCTTATATATCTATGAATATTATACCATTTTTCGAAGTTTACTACTATTCTATTGTTTCTTATGCAAAATATTACTTCATTAGTTATCTAACTTTTTTACACACTTAAAATACTATATTTCTTGTGATTTCCGTTTATTATATTAGCCCTTTTAATTTACTATTCAATACAAATTTAGATAAAATCCTCTTCAATAAATACTATTATTAAGTACATTATTTATAATTTCAGGCATAAACCTTTTATTTTTAACCCTTACCTATAATCTTCATCAAGAGTTTTAAAATAATAATCCATAATACCTTTTGTGATCTGATCATCATAAACTCTATCATTTAAAGTTTTTACTTTCATTATTCCCATAATTGAGTTGGTAATAAATATCTCATCACTCTCTAGTAAATTGTTTATATCATATTCTCCTTCTTCTACTTTGTAGTTGTTAATTACCCAAGCTCTAACAACCCCTGTTAAAATACCACAACTAACTTTAGGAGTATATATGTTCTTGTTTTTAATGAAGAATATATTAGAACAGGAACCCTCACAGATTTTCCCATGTTCATTAGCGAAAATAACTTCTTGAAAACCTTTATCCATAGCTTTTTCCTTCTCAATAATGTTCTCTATATAATTCACAGACTTTACATAAGAGAGCATAGAGGTCGAGTTTCGAATTACCTCCGAAAAGCAAAGCTTAAATCCATTTTTATACTCTTCATCTGTATAGGTTATCGGTCTTGTATTAATTACAATATTTTTCACACTTACTGTAATTTTAAGCACTTGATTTTTTATTTCCTTTTCACTAATTACTCTATTTATATATTCTTCTGTAATTTTCTTATTTATTTTAAGAAGTTCCAAACCTTTATTTAAACGTTCTAAATGCTCTTTTAAAAATACTGGTTTCTCAAGAACTAAAATCGTTTCGAATAATGCTTTTCCAAAATAAAACCCATCATCAAACACTAACTGTTCACTTATCTTATCATTAATAATAATCATATTCCACCTACAATACTTTCATCAACGCTTTAGCTTTGTCTAAGGTCTCTTCATATTCCATTTCTTCATCAGATTCTATAGTAATACCTCCACCAACGCCAAAGTACGCCTTATTATCTTTTTTAATAATAGTTCTTATAACTATATTAAAATCACAATTTCCTCTTAAATCAAAATATCCTATAGCCCCAGTATAAAGGTTTCTTCTTACTTTTTCTAATTCCTCTATTATCTCCATTGATCTTATCTTCGGAGTTCCTGTAATAGAGCCACCTGGGAAGCACTCCCGCATAGCTTTTACTGCTGATACATTATCCATCAATTCTCCAGTTATAGTTGAAACTAAATGGAATACCGTTGAATATTCCTCTAATTTGAAAAGTCCTTGTACATTTACAGTATTGACCTTGCATACCTTACTTAAATCATTTCTTTCCAAGTCTGTAACCATTAAGAGTTCAGCCTTATCCTTTTCGCTATTTATAAGTTCAAGTCTATTCTTTTCATCATCTTCTTTATTTCTACCTCTTGGTCTTGTGCCTTTAATAGGTCTAGTCTCAAGAATATTGTTTTCTATCTTTATAAATCTTTCTGGCGAGGAAGATATTACTTGAATATCATCAAGATTTAAATAACTAGCAAAAGGTGCCTTATTTATACTTCTTAAGTCCTTATATAGTTGAAATCCTTCCTTATTGTTATAACACCAAAATCTTTGGGTAAGATTGGTTATATATACATCTCCATTAGCTATATACTCTTTTACCTTTTTTATTGTATCTATATAAGCTTCCTTTGTAAAATTAGAGTAAAAGGTATTTTGATCCTTTTCCTGAAATTCTTCCTTTATACCTTTAGCACCAAGGATTTTCTCTTTAATCTCAGCTATAGCTTCTTTTCTATCCTTTGATTGTCCTAATGCAGTTACATATTTTTTATCATTTATTAGATCAAAGATAATTATATTGTCATAGAAAACAAAATAACTATCATAGCTATCAAAATCCTTTTCGGAAGTATCTTCTATCACTTCAATTATTCTTCCAATATCATAAGAGAAATATCCAATACAACCACACAAAAGTGGTAAATCCATATTTCCATACTGATTATCTAAAATCATGGATTTAATAAGTTTTTCTAGTTCTAAAAACGGATCTCCATAATAGCACTTATCATCTATGTAGATTTTATTACCCTTTGTTTTATATATTTTATATGGATTGACTCCAATGAAAGAAAACCTTGATAGTTCTTTATCCTCCTTTGAACTGTCTAGAAAAATTGTATTTTTCTCCTTGCTGAATACTGAATATATCTCACAAGGATTTAAATAGCTTTGGAATTCTTCAATGGTAATATCCATAACTGTAGGTTCTAAATCTTTTTTGCAAATATCTATAAAGTTCTTTAAAAGATTATGACCTTCCTCTGTAAGTGCTGCTTCAGGATGAAATTGAACTCCATAAATATCATAATATCTATGTTGAAGTCCCATAATAACTCCATCGTCACTAGTAGCTGTTATAGTTAACTCCTCTGGCAAATCAATCTTATCTACTATTAATGAATGGTACCTTGTAACATTGATAGGACTTTTTATTCCTTTAAATATCCCCACTTGATTATGAGTAGTCTTTGATAACTTTCCATGTATAGGATAAATGCCTTTTTTAACTTTAGCCCCAAAATAATCACCAATACATTGAAAACCTAAACAAACCCCAAGAATAGGCTTGATTCCTTTAAACTTATCAATAACTTCTAAGCTTATACCAGCTTCCTTTGGTGTTTTAGGTCCTGGAGATATTATTATACCTTTAGGGTTTAGATGGAATATCTCTTCAATTGTAATCTTATCATTTCTTATAACAACTATCTCTTCACCTAGTTCCTGAACGTATCTAGCTAAGTTATATACAAAAGAATCGTAATTATCTATCATTAAAAACATATTTCACCTCATATTACTTTATCTTTGGAATTCTTCACTATATATAGATACCCAAAATCATAACTAAAAATATTCAAAAGTTTTTTACTGCTGCGGGAAAAATCAAAAGCAAAACGCTAACTTAAACTTAGACTATTTGTATCTATATTTGTAATCATTATAATACAAATACTTTTATAAAAAAACCAATAACACTAAAGTACCTATTATCTAATATCAGTAAAGCTATAAAATTACTATTTAAAAATAGTAGTAGCAGATATACTATATTAAGACATATGATATAATTAGCTTAATATTCAAAAGGTTTTATATATAAGGGGGCTATCTATGAATAAATTACAAGAAATTTTAGACTACAATCACCACTTTGTTGAGTCAAAAGAATACGAAAAATACGCTACCTCAAAAGAACCAAATAAAAAACTAGTAATCTTATCTTGCATGGATACTAGGTTAACTGAACTTCTACCAAAAGCATTAAATTTAAAAAACGGTGATGTAAAACTTATAAAAAATGCTGGGGCATCTATAATGCATCCTTTTGGTAGTATTATAAGAAGCATTGTTGTAGCTGTATATGAATATAATGCAGACGAAGTTTTAGTAATTGGTCATCATGGATGTGGTATGAGCAACTTAAATGCTGATAAAACTATAGAAAAAGCAAAAGAAAGAGGTGTTTCTTCAGAAGTTTTATCTACTTTGAGCAATGCAGGCATCGATGTTAAAGGCTGGTTGCATGGCTTTAACTCTGTTGAAGAATCTATAAAGGAAAGTGTTGACCTAATAAAAAATCATCCATTACTACCTAAAGACATTAAAGTCCACGGCTTAATTATTGATCCATCAACTGGTAAACTTGATGTTGTTATTAATGGTTATACCGAGAATAATTAATACATCAAAATGATTTAAAAATACATAAGTTATTAGATTAATTTATAAAAATAAAGTCCTATGATTGACATTAAACATCTGCCAATCATAGGACTTTAAACTCTTATTCTTTATCCCAACCCAATGCTACTCTTTTTTCTCTCAAGTCTTGTAATATCATTTCTGCTAATTTTATATGGTCTACTTCAACATTCATAGTTGAACCTAATGTATCCTTTGTTCCTGTATATAAGAAATTCATAACCTTTTCTGAACCATGTACTGGAGCATGGACACAATGATAAGAATTTATACCTAAAAGCCTAAATCCTAGTGCCGCCCCAATTCCCTTTTCATTTGACCATTCAGGGCTTGATAAAGCAAAAGGCATGTCTTTTATTAGTTCTCCAGCTTCTTTCGCTAGAGTAGTGAAAAGTCCTGAAGCTCTTGCATTATCTATACATTCACCCATATGCCATACTGGTGGAAGATCTGATTCTAAGAAGCTCCTTAATCCTTCTCCTGTCTTTGCTAAAGCTGATGTGTTGCAGAATCCTAGCTTTAACAGTGGGAAGGATGCACAGCCATTTGTAAGTACAAGTACGTTATTTTTTATAAGAATATCTGCAATATCTACAACTGTTTTTTCATAAACTACCCTTGGATTGTTGCAGCCTACAAGATTTACAATCCCTAGTATCTTACCACTCTTCATAGCATCTAATACTGGTTTTACTCCACCAAATCTGTTTTGTATGTATTCAAGTGAAAAACCTATTTCTGCATCTACTTCATAAGATGGTATGAATACTGGTACATCTCTTCTATCTGCAAAACTTTCAATAGCTCTTGTGATTATTTTTTTAGCTAAAGCTTCAGTTTCACCTATATTAGAATGTTGATGATCATAGCCATAATGTTCTGCTCCTGGTAATCTCGCAGAATCACTTGTTGTAACCACTGTTGTCTTATAGCATCTTGCTACATCCATAATAGAGGGATATACATCTTGCACATCAGCAACCCAAAGATCTAGAGCACCTGTTCCAAGTACTAACTCTGCACCAATAGCATTAGATAGAGGAATTACATCGTTATATCTATACATAGCAGAAAGTCCAGAACAGCATACTCCATAGAACTGAATTCCTTCAGCTCCATTTTCCTTAGCTAATTTTATAAACTCTTCACTTCTCCCTTGCTTAACAATCTCACTTACAAGCACAGGCAAATGTCCATGTACAGCTATATTTACATAGCCTTTCTTTAATGCACCAACGTTTACCTTTGAAGTGCTTCTATTTCCTATTCCAAAAAGACTATCAGTTCCTATAGCAGAACCTACAACTCCAGACCATACAAAAGCCAGACCACATCTTAAGAATTGTTTCATTACATTTTCCCAATCACCATCAGTAGCCGCGCCAGTTCTGTGAAGTGCTTCGAAGGCTTCATGATAAGCTCCAATAGGTATGATGTCCATTTCCTTCCACACCTTTTTTCTTTCCTCTGGAGCATTAGCTTCTATTGCTCTAAAAGTACCTGGAACAGTTCTTGATAAATCTTCAAGTAGAATATCTGCTATCTGTGATGCAAGCTCATTTACAGTCTTGCCTTCAGTTTCTAATCCAAATTGTACTGCAGTCTTTTTAACCTTATCTTCACCTAAGATCGGCAGATTTAATTTACCCTCTGCTGCATTTTTTAATGCTAATAATACTTCTCTTGCATGTATTCCATGACCTGCTACTCCTCCTGCCATACCTCTTAGTATATTTCTAGCAACTATAAGATCTGCATCAGCTCCACATATTCCTTTAGGACTCTTCGGAGTAATCTTACATGGTCCCATGTAACAAATACGACAACAACTACCAGCTAATCCAAAACTACATTGTGGTTTTTGTTGGTCAAATCTATCAAAGGTTGTATCACAACCTATTTGTTCCATATGTAATAACATTTCTCTTACTGCTGGGTCTGGAGTATTATCTAATACATCTTGTTTTGATGCGAAGGTTTTTCTATACTCTGACACCGCTTGTAAATAATCATTGACTTCTGATCCACCATGATTATTATTATTATGAGAGTTCCCCTCTCCATTTATAATTTGATGATGATATTTAACTTTTCCTATAATTGCTTCCATAATATTCGCCCCTTTTATATGTATATAACAAATTCGTAAATAGTCTCACGTTTTTATATATAGTATTCAATTTTCTTATTTGAGTTTTGATCTAATAAATCAAGTATATCTTCCTTTAAATTTTGAAACTCTAAACTATTTCTCTTAGCAGGTTTTTCAAGTTTATTGTCTATTATTTTCTTAACTCTTCCTGGATTCTGTCCCATAACAACTATCTTACTTCCTAAATAGATAGCTTCTTCAACATCATGAGTTACAAAAATTATAGTCATTTTTTCTTTCTTCCATATATCTGTGATATCATCTTGAAGTTTTAATCTAGTTATAGGATCTAATGCCCCAAAAGGCTCGTCCATAAATAACACCTTAGGATTTACAACAAGTGCTCTAGCTATAGCTACTCTTTGTTTCATACCACCTGATAATTCTGATGGGTAATGCTTTTTAAACTTTTCAAGTCCTACAAGTTCAATATACTTTAATGATAATTCTGCTTTTTCTTCCTTTGATATTTTTAAGTTTTCTAAGCCTAGTTGTACATTTTTCTCAACACTTCTCCAAGGCAATAGTCCATAGTCTTGGAAGATTGTTACTCTATCTATTTGAGGCTTTAAAACCTCACTCCTATCAATCAGAACTTTTCCTTCTGTAGGTTTTTCAAAGGCTGCAGTGATATTTAAAAGAGTGCTCTTACCACATCCACTAGGCCCTAAAAGACATATAAATTCGCCATCTTCTATATCAAAATTAATATTTTCTAAAGCCTTATAATCCTTATTATCTCTGGTGAATGTTTTGGAAATATTTTCAATGTTTATACCCATACCGTCACCTTCCTTTCATACATAAGCTTCAATAATGTTTCTATGCTAAACTCATCTCCTTTAGAGAAAATGAATTTAGATTTTCAAGCGGAGCATCTATCCATAAATCTTAAATTTAAACTTCAGTAATACTTTTTAATTGCAAGAAGATGCCTCAGCTTAATAAGTTCTTCCCCACTTTACACCAATTTTTCTTTCTACTCGGGCAATTAATTTATCTAATATTAGGCCAATTAATCCTATAAATATAATCCCAGCCATCAACATATCCAACCTAAGATTATTTCTGGCATCTATTATCAAATATCCAAGGCCCGATTGAGCTCCAACCATCTCTCCAGCTACCAAGAAAACCCAGGCACTCCCTAGAGCTATGTGCATCGCATTTGCGATATAAGGAAATATAGCAGGTAGTACAATTTTTCCCATTAGTTTTAAACCCTTGATCTCAAAGTTGCTTGCAACCTTTAAATAACTCTTTTCTATATTTTTTACTGCTGTCACTGTAGATAAAAGTATCGGAAAGAATGCAGCTATAAAAATAATGACTATTGCAGGAAGGTTTCCTATTCCAAAAATAATAACTATAAAAGGGAACCAAGCTATTGGTGATACTGGTCTTAAAACTTGAACTATAGGATCTATAATATCCCAAGCTTTTTTGTACCATCCGAAAATTAGTCCTAATGCTATAGCAAATATTGCTGCAATAAAATAACCTACTGCAAATCTATATAAACTTATGCCTATATATTTAAATAAAATTTTATCCTCTATCATATCTTTTATGGCTTTAACTACTTCTAACGGTGAAGGAATACTTGTTTTACCTACCTCCCCAAATAGTGAAAGAAGTTGCCATAAAATCAATAATAAACTGAGACTTATTATTATATTTAATAACTTTCTTTTATGTTTCATATCACTTTACCTCTTCTAACAACGAATTATCTATAAACTCTTCATAGGTAGGTGGGTTGTCAAAAAGATTCATTTCCTTTATGTATCCAACAATTGAATTATAGTCTGCTTCTTCTATCTTTAATTTCTTAAATGATATCCATTGAAGAGATACATCTAATACATCTTCTTTTACACTCAAAAATTCCTTTGCCTTGCTTCTTGTATCTACTTCATTCTCTTCAATATATTTTGAAGCTTCTACATATTTACTTACAACCTCTGAAGCCTTTGCTTTATTTTTCTCTATAAAATCACCTCGTAAAACCAAAGAACAACAGATAGAATTTTTAAGTATTTCAGAAGATTGTTTTAAAACTTTTCCATTTCCGTTAACAACAGACTTTGCTCCAAATGGTTCAGCTACACAATAACCGTCAATCCTTTTTTCTTGAAGCGCCACTGCCATTTCTGAAGGTGGTAACTCAACTATATTTACTTCATTAATTTTGATATTTTCCTTTTTAAGCATTTCATATAATAAGATATTATGGGTGGATACCTTGTTAGGAATAGCAAAGTTTTTTCCTTTTATATCTTTAGCAGTGTTTATTTCATCAGAAACAACTACTGCATTACCATCCGTATGACCCAATGCTACTGCTTTTAAATCAACCCCTTGTGCTTTAGCCTTCATAGCAAGTTCAATTAAAACTGATGCCCCATCAATTTTACCTGAATTAAGAGCATCCATAAGTTCTGCCCAAGAACCAAACTTTACAAGTTCAATATCCCCCTTTGCAACTTCATTTTCAATATATAAAGGTATTGCATGAGTTATTGGCAAATATCCAATCTTTACACTGGTTTCAGATTTCTTCTCTTTGCCACATCCAACAATTGACAAAACTAACATAGTAATAATAATTAATGATATGCTTCTTTTAAAATTTTTCATTTTGCCCCTCCAGTTTCACTTTTTTGAATTGTTCCTAACTTCTTTTTTGATTTTCCTTCTGTTAGTAATATTTTTCATATTTCGTATAAGATTACTATGTTTTAAATTATAACACGTTTCATCGTGGTGTCAATCAGTTTTCCGATAAATTTTGTATGATTATAGGATTAAATTTGATTTTTTAAATATTAATTACTATTTATCCTCATTTTTCATATAATGTTTATAACAAAAAGAAGCTCAATTATGGTTGTACATTTCCCATAATTGAGCTTCTTTTTGTTAAATAAATTCTATATTTCTAAAAAATTTATTTATTATCCTACTCTGTTCAAATACTCTTCTAATGTTATATGTCTTTCTGAAATTTCAGTTGCTTCCTTTACCCCTACATATCTTATATGCCAAGGCTCATAATTGTAACCTGTAATGGCTTCTTTTCCTCTAGGATATCTAATAATAAATCCATATTTGTAGCAATTACTTTCTAACCATTTAAAAGTTTGAGTTTGATCAAAGCCTTCATCTAAATTTGAGTATTCATTAGATAATATATCTACAGCTAGTCCTGTTTGATGCTCACTGGTCCCTGGTGGTGCTACATACTTGTTATTATCTGGATCCTCGTTATTATAAAGAACTTGCTGATAAGAGTAATCCCTATAACCAGATACCGCAAGAAGAGTTATTCCATTTGTCTTTGCTACATTAAACATATATTCTAATGCATCAGCAGCTATACTATCCATATATCTCACACTTGGTTCAGCATATGTAACAAACTCCACATTTGTGATCTTCATAGATTGTGATATATAACTTTCATTTAAGACATTACTTCTATTTACCAAAAATAGATTCGAAGGATAATTTATAGGATTTTTGATTTCTTGTTCACTCAAAGAAAAATTTTCTTCATTTACTTCTTTTACACTTGCAATTTGATTGTTATCAGCTAATGTCTCATCTATTTTAACATCATTCATTGTGGCTATTATTTTATTATTTTGTCCATTTACAACAAAGGCTACAATTGGAATTACTACTAACATAAGAGTATATATTTTTCGTTTCATGGTTTGCATGTTTTTCACACTCCTCATTTGTACACTTTTAATTATAAATCAGAAATGTAAAAATGTTATCTATATTTTTATTAAAATTTAAAATTTTTTAAAATTTAATTTTAGCTTTAGACATTAAAACAGGAGATTCGCCACCCAATTCCTTGGCAAATCTCCTTAATTAATACACAAATTACTCTTAACCTTTTTTAAGAATCTATGAAATAGACTTACCCTAAGGTCCTACAAAGTATAGCTATATCATAGATATCTATTATTCCATCGTTATTTAAATCATATTTTTCTTCCCATTCAGGCTGGTTCTTACTCATATTATATCTCTTTGATAAATCAGCAAGAGTAAAATCAATAAGAGTCTTAACTTTTATTTCCTCACTTAATTCGGATAAATTTCCATTTACATCTCTTGCTCTAACTTTAAATATATACTCTTTATTAGATTCTAAGCCTTTTACTATAAAACTTGTGCTATCTGCACTTCCTATTATATCGCTCCCTAAGTAAATATCATATCCTACCACATCTACATTATCTATAGGTGGACTCCACCTTAAATTCACTGTTTTTTCAGTTATGCTTTCAGCTACTAAATTATTAGGTGAACTAGGAATAATTTTATCAACAACCCTTATTTTTACTGTATATGTTTTATCAAGGTATCCTATATTTAAAGCTGTCTCTCCATAGTTTTTTGTAACTATAGTTCCTTGATTTGGTACTGCAATAATATTTTCATTTGTTGTAGTAAATATTGCATCATTTGTAATATCTTTAGATGAACCATCAGAATATTTTCCTGTAACTTTGATATTCATAGTTTCATTAATGTCCATATCATATACTTCTTTTTCTACTGATATATCTAAAAGTGTAACAACACTAAGAGTTTTAACACTTATTTCTTCACTAAAATCTGATAAGTTTCCATTTACGTCCTTTGCTAAAACTTTGAAAGTATATTCTTTATCAGGTTCCAATCCATTAACTAAAAAACTTATATTATCTGTGCTTCCTACTAAATTATTTCCTAAATAAATATCATATCCTGCCAAACCTGCATTATCTGTAGATGGAGCCCACTTTAAGTTCACAGTTGTTTGTGTAATATCTTCAGCTACTAGTGCTTCAGGTTCGCTAGGTTCAGTTGTATCTGTAACATTTATTTTTACTATATATGTCTTATCAAGGTAACTTATCTTTAAATCAGTCTCTCCATAGGTTTTTGTAACTATAGTTCCTTGATTTGGTACTGTAATAATATTTTCATTTGTTGTAGTAAATATTGCATCATTTGTAATATCTTTAGATGAACCATCAGAATATTTTCCTGTAACTTTGATATTCATAGTTTCATTAATGTCCATATCATAGACTTCTTTTTCTACTGATATATCTAAAAGTGTAACAACATTAAGAGTTTTAACACTTATTTCTTCACTAAAATCTGATAGGTTCCCATTTACATCTTTTATTCTAACTTTGAAAGTATATTCTTTATTATTTTCTAATCCATTGATTGAAAAGCTTGTACCATTAGTACTTCCTACTAAGTTACTTCCAGAATAAATATCATATCCTGCCACGCCTAAGCTATCCGCAGCTGGATTCCATTTTAAATTTACAGTATTTTGTGTAACCTTCTCAGCTATTAACCCTGTAGGTGCATTAGGCTTTCTAGGTGTACCTCTGTTAATAACATTTATCTTTACTGTGCATGTTTTATCAAGGTAACTTATCTTTAGATCCGTCTCTCCATATGCTTTTGCAGTTATAATTCCTACATTTTGTATTGTAACAATATTATTATTTGCTACAATAAATGTAGAATAATTTGTAATATCTCTAGATGAACCGTTAGAATATTTTCCTATAACTTTTATATTAGTAGTTTTATTAATATCCATATCATAAACTTGTTTCTCTACTGATATGCCAACTAATGTAACGTGCCCTGGTATTATTCTAGTTCCTATAAGTCGTCCATATTTATCATATTCATATATAATTCTTGAACCATCATCATATCTAATTTCTGATAATCTACCATATTGGTCATACTTATATTTAATCTTAAAATCACCATAACTAATTTCTTTTATTCTATTATCTTGATCATATTTATATTTAATATTTAAACCATTATCACTTTCAATTTCTATTACTTTATTCTTTATATCATAGTTAAAAGTAATAGCATTGGCATTTATATTTATTAACATGACCAACACAATAAGCCCTAAGAACATCTTAACTTTCTTACTTAAAATCTTAATTTTCATCTATCTCATCACTCTCCTTATCTTATTTCCACTATTATAATAGAAACCAATCGCATGTCGTTTACTGCCACTTTTTATCATATATTATACCACAGTTATAAGGTAAGATACTATTTTACAGGGAATTTCTTTTAAAAACCTACTTCATTTATTTTAATTCTCAATTTTTCTCTCTTTCAATTATCACAATTATCCATTTTGTCGTATTATGTACACAAGTTTCAACAATATTTTTACATTTAGCCTGCACCCAGTTGATAAAAGTAATGTAGGTTTTTAATCAGAGTACATAACTACTATTTGAATACTAATTAACTCCTTCATGTTCTTTGGGATTTATTAAACCTTAATCTATACATAAATCTATACATACTTTTCTAAAAAAGCTTATAGGTTATATTATTTTTAATAACTTCATAAACCTTTAATGTATTTTCATTACCACAGAAAAACACCTAGAAACTAAGTTCTAGGTGTGCATTGTAATTTATATTTTTATATTTATAACATTCTCTTTAAATAATGACCAGTATAGGACCCCTTATTTTCTGCAACTTCTTCTGGAGTTCCAGTGCAAAGGATTGTTCCACCTCTGACTCCACCTTCTGGTCCTAAGTCAATTATATTATCTACACATTTAATTACATCTAAATTATGTTCGATAACTATAACAGTATTTCCACCATCTACGAGTCTTTGAAGAATACTGATCAGTTTTTTAACATCTGCAGTATGAAGACCTGTTGTCGGCTCATCTAGTATATATAACGTCTTGCCTGTACTTCTTCTAGATAATTCATAAGCTAATTTTATCCTTTGAGCTTCTCCACCAGATAACTGTGTTGAAGGTTGACCAAGTCTTACATATCCAAGCCCTACATCCATCAAAGTTTCAAGCTTGGTTTTGATTCTTTGGTGGTTTTCAAAAAATTCTAAGGCTTCTTCAACTGTCATATTTAAAACATCATCAATATTTTTACCCTTATATTTTACTTCTAAGGTTTCTCTATTATATCTTTTGCCCTTACAAACCTCACAAGGCACATACACATCTGATAAAAACTGCATTTCAATCTTTATTATACCATCACCTTTGCAAGCCTCGCATCTTCCCCCTTTTACATTAAAGCTAAATCGTCCTTGCTTATAGCCTCTCATCTTAGCTTCATTGGTTGATGCATAAAGTTCTCTTATAAGATCAAACATTCCAGTATATGTAGCAGGATTTGATCTAGGAGTTCTTCCAATAGGGCTCTGGTCTATATTTATTATTTTATCTATATTCTCTATACCCTTTATATCTTTATGTTGTCCTGGGTTTATTTTGGCTCTATTTAATTGCTTATTTATTCCTTTATAAAGGATTTCATTTACTAAAGTACTCTTTCCTGAACCTGAAACTCCAGTTACAGCAGTAAACATTCCAAGTTTAAATTCTGCAGTGACATTTTTTAGATTATTTTCTCTGCCACCAGTAACCACTATGCTGTTACCGTTACCTTTACGTCTTTCTGCTGGAACTTCAATTCTTTTTTCTCCATTTAAATATTGACCTGTTATAGATTCCTTGCAATCTTTAACTTCATCTAAGGTTCCTGCGATTACAATTTCTCCACCGTGTTCTCCAGCTCTTGGTCCTATATCTACTATGAAATCTGCTTCTCTTATGGTATCCTCATCATGTTCAACAACAATTAATGTATTACCAATATCTCTAAGATGCTTCATTGTAGCTATAAGTTTGTCATTATCCCTTTGATGAAGTCCAATACTTGGTTCATCTAGAATATAAAGAACACCAACAAGACTTGAACCTATTTGAGTTGCTAGCCTTATTCTTTGAGACTCTCCTCCTGATAAAGTTCTAGCACTTCTAGATAATGATAAGTAATCTAGACCTACATCTATAAGGAATTTTAGTCTTTCATTTATTTCTTTTAATATCTGATTACTTATAATCTTTTCTTTTTCAGTTAACTCTAAACCTTGCATAAAAGCCAATTCTTCTCTTATTGGCATATTACAAAATTCATAAATGTTCCTACCATTTATAGTTACACTTAGAACCTCAGGCTTCAATCTCGCTCCTTTACATTTTGGACAAGGGTTGTCACTCATATAGTTTTCTATTTCAGTCTTTATTGTATCAGATCCAGTTTCCATATATCTTCTTCTAAGTTCATTTACTACACCCTCAAAGGCATAATTATATTGATCCTTATAGCCATTAGCGTAATAAATCGTAAGTTTTTCGCCATTAGTTCCATAAAGAAGAGCTTCTACAACCTCTCTAGGTAAATCCTTTATCGGTGTATTTAAATCAAACTCATATCGTTTCGATAAAGCTGTAAGAACAGAGAAACCCCAAGAATCTTCTTTTAACCTACCTTCTCCCCAAGGTGCTACAGCTCCCTGCATTATACTCAGTTCTTTATTTGGAAGTATTAAATCTTCATCTATCTCCATCAAAGTTCCAAGCCCATCACAAGTATCGCACTTCCCAAAAGGTGCGTTAAAGGAGAAAAACCTGGGTTCTATCTCATCAATGCTGATATTGCATTCTGGACAAGCGAAATGTTCACTAAATAGCATTTCTTCTCCATCAATTACATCTATAAGTACTCTACCTTCAGCAAGCTTTAAAGATGTTTCTATTGATTCCGTAAGTCTTGCCTCGATTCCTTCCTTAATAACCAATCTATCAATAACTGCTTCTATATTATGCTTTTTAGTTTTCTCTAGCTTTATCTCTTCATCTTCTAGCTCATAAAGTTCACCGTCAATACGTGCTCTTACAAAACCATTTTTCTTTATATTTTCAAGAACCTTAACATGTTCTCCCTTTTTCCCTCTAATTATTGGTGCCATTACTTGAATTTTTGTTCTTTCTTCAAGGGACATTATTTTATCTACCATTGTATCTACAGTTTGCTTTGTTATCTCTCTTCCACATTTAGGACAATGCGGAATTCCAACTCTAGCATAAAGCAATCTCAAAAAATCATATATCTCTGTTACCGTTCCTACTGTAGATCTAGGATTTCTTCCTGTTGTTTTTTGATCTATTGATATAGCAGGTGATAATCCTTCAATATATTCCACATCCGGCTTGTTCATCTGTCCTAAGAACTGTCTTGCATAAGAAGACAACGACTCAACATATCTTCTTTGTCCTTCAGCATATATAGTATCAAAAGCTAAAGAAGATTTACCTGATCCTGATAGCCCTGTAAATACTACAAATTTGTCTCTTGGTATTGTTACACTTACGTCTTTTAAGTTATGAACCTTTGCTCCTTTTACTATTATCTTATCTTGCATAGCTTATCTCCTATATAAAAAGTTTATCTACTTCTAATCTTAAATTGACTCATAATATAAGATTTTAAATTTTAACTTTAACTTATTAATTAAAATATTCATTAAATAGCCTCAATAATTGTATAAGTTAACAGTTAACCTTAAAATCCTATCCTCGAATCAATCTGCTATAATTACCAATTTCTTTTTAGTCATTATTCATAATTGTCTTTAACTTATTAATTTCATCTCTAAGTTCAGCTGCTCTTTCGAATTGAAGTTCTTTTGCTACAGCCTTCATTTCTTTTTCTAAACTTGCTATCTTCTTTTTCAAATCTTCTTGTGACATTGTTTCTTCTGTTAAATATACAGCTTCTTCTTCAGCTATTGTAGATATCTGAATATTATCCCTTATACCCTTTATGATAGTAGTAGGAGTAATATTATGTGCTTCATTGTAATCTATCTGAATCTTTCTTCTTCTTTCCGTTTCTTTTATCGTATAACTCATAGAATCGGTTATCTTATCTGCATACATTATAACTTTACTATCAGCATTTCTAGCAGCTCTTCCTACAGTCTGAATTAATGAAGTATTTGACCTTAAAAAGCCTTCTTTATCAGCATCAAGGATTGCTACTAATGCAACTTCCGGTATATCCAATCCTTCTCTTAAAAGGTTAATTCCAACTAGCACATCAAAATCACCCATTCTAAGTTCTTTGATTATTTTCATTCTATCTATAGTTGTTACATCTGAGTGTAGGTAATTTGTCTTAACTCCCATTTCTTTTAGGTAATCAGTTAAATCCTCTGCCATCTTCTTTGTCAGCGTAGTAACAAGAATTCTAAAACCTCTAACTATAGTTTCTTGTATACTTGAATAGAGGTCATCAATTTGTCCATCAATAGGTCTTACCTCGATTATTGGGTCTAAAAGTCCTGTAGGTCTTATTATTTGCTCTGCAACATTAGTTGAATGATCAAATTCATATTTTGCAGGAGTAGCACTTACAAAAACTACTTGCTTTAGTTTTTCCTCAAATTCCTCAAATTTAAGAGGCCTGTTATCATAAGCGCAAGGCAACCTGAAACCATAATTAACCAAAGCTTCCTTTCTAGAACGATCTCCTCCATACATAGCTCTAACCTGTGGAAGTGTTACATGACTTTCATCTATGAACATCAAAAAATCCTCTGGAAAGAAATCTATTAAAGTTTTTGGAGGTTCTCCTTTATTTCTGCCATCCATAATCCTTGAGTAGTTCTCAATTCCTTGGCAATATCCCATCTCTCTTATCATTTCTATATCAAAGTTGGTTCTTTGCTTTAATCTCTGAGCTTCTAAAAGCTTTTCTTCTGCTAAGAGCTCTTTTACTCTCTCATCTAATTCTGCCTCAATTTTCCCTATAGATCTTTCTACAGTTTCCTTAGAAGAAGCAAAGTGGGATGCAGGGAAAATAAGCACATGCTTTAACTCTCTAAGTATCTGCCCTGTCAAAACATCAAATTCCCTTATTCTATCTATTTCTTCTCCAAAAAACTCTACCTTGATTCCAACTTTTTGAGATGAAGCTGGGAAAATATCTAAGATATCCCCTCTTACTCTAAATGTGGCTCTCACAAAGTTAATATCATTTCTTTCATATTGCATATCGATGAGCTTTCTCATTATCTCATCTCTGTCTTTTTCCATTCCCTTTCTTAAGGACAAGGAAAGTTTTCTATATTCGTCTGGATTACCCAGTCCATAGATGCAAGAAACAGAAGCTACTATTATAACATCCTTTCTTTCGAAAAGTGCTGCAGTAGCTGAATGCCTTAATCTATCAATTTCGTCATTTATAGAAGCATCTTTTTCTATAAATGTATCTGTTTGTGCAACATAAGCTTCTGGCTGGTAATAATCATAATAAGATACAAAGTATTCAACTGCTGCATCAGGAAAAAATTCTCTAAACTCTGAACATAACTGTGCAGCTAAAGTCTTGTTATGTGCAAGAACTAATGTTGGCTTTTGAACTTTTTCTATTATGTTTGCCATGGTGAAGGTCTTACCAGAACCAGTTACACCAAGGAGAGTTTGAAATTTATCACCTGCAAGCACTCTCTCTGAAATGCTTTCTATAGCTTGGGGCTGATCTCCAGTGGGTTTGTATTCTGATACTATTTTAAACTCTTCCATAAAAATCACCTCATCGAACAATTGTTCTTTATTATATTGTATTCTTTTATATTTATCATGTCAACGTACTTTGATGTATGATTCTTGATAATTTTAACAGTGGCTATGCATCTCTAGTTTAACCTTAGCCACTGTAAAAAATTTCAATTTCAAGTCATTCTAATTTTTAAATATAGAAGAAGTTTCAATAAACAGAACTTATATAACTTCATTATTTATATTCTCATCTAAGAACAATAAACCTTAAATTATATTTCATCTAATAAAACAATTCATACTTAAACCTAAAAACTTTCTCCGTAGTGATAAAAAATTTCTAAAAGATAAACACTACCTTTTAGAAATTTAAATAAACTTTTATATTTTAAGTAGCAATCCATTATTCTTAAGCCAAGCTCTTCTTTCCTTATAATCAGGTATAACACTGCCAACCAAATTCCAATACGCTTTACCATGATCTCTATGTACCAAATGACATGCTTCATGAACGACTAAATAATCTACGATTTCTATCGGTGCCATTATAATCCTATAGTTATAATTAATGTTATCCTTACTAGAACAGCTTCCCCAAAGAGTTTTCTGGTCTTTTATATGAATTTCATTGTAACTAAGTTCTAGTAACTTACAATAAAAATCAGTTCTTGCCTTTAAGATTTTACGAGATTCATTCTTCATCCATCTCATTAACAATTCTTTTTCTTCTTGTTCCTCTAACACTCTTGGAAATATAATTTTAAAGATTTCACCATCTATTTTAAAGTCAAAAGTTTTGTCCTTATTTATTTCTCTTTCTATACAGTATTCTTTTCCTAAAAAAAGAATTTTATTCCGATTTCTAAATCTTGCCTCTATTTCTTCCTGTTTTTTTGCATTATCCAGTATCCATGAAGTTTTCTCCCTGATAATATCTTCAATAGTCTTAACGGATATCATTAACGGTGCTGATATTTTTATGGTACCCTTTGACACTACTCTCAAAGCTATAGTTTTTCTTTTGCTTCTTTTTATTTCATAGGTAAAAACTTTGCTATCTAATTTTATAGTCTTCACTATTTTCCCCCACCTATAACATATGATGAATAAAATATATAGCAAAAATAAGTTTTTTTCAATATTAAAATAATAATTGATTACTAGCAAATAAAAAGATGGAAACTTGAATATACAAATCTCCACCTTTCCATTTGATATATAAATTTTTTTAGTAAAAATAATTTGGGAAGCAATTTTAATAAGTATTCATAACTCTTTAATTTCAATGATTAATTTTGGGATTAACTTAAAATTAAACTGACACACAAAATCATCATATTTTATTTCTACGCGATTATCCCACTAACTTCAACAGTAGCTTTCTGCAACTTTTCTATTAATCCAGATGGATTTCTGTAAAATTCACTTTCTCTTACTTTGAAAATTTTCCACCCCATTGTAGCAATAATTTTTTGATTTTCCATGCCATCTTGGTCCTCTATATCTTTTAAATCTCCACCAAAGCATTGAACTGCTATAGTTTTTTTGTCATCTTCTATAAGAAAATCTACTCCATATTTATTTTGTGCTAATGTAGCTACCTTAAAACCTTTTGAATTTAAAAATTCATAAACATCTTGAACAAATCCTGTCCTTTGATTAATCACCTTTTCCCCTTGATAACCTTGGCAGTAATTAAGTAACTTATATCTCACACAAAGAGGATTTAAATTCTTAATGTCTATAGAATGGAATAACCACATTTGATTCCTTGCCCTACTAGCTGCAACATTAAATCTTTTAATGTCTACATCCTTTGTAAGTGGTCTTGTTTTTAAGTCTCCACTAACAACCATAGATAATAAAATTATGTCTCTCTCATCACCTTGAAAGGAATAAGCATCTCCACAAACTAACTTTCTATTTATAATCTCTGCTTCTCCAATTTTTTCTCTAAGTTTTTCTTGGATAAGCTCCCCTTGTTCTTCACCGAGCATAGAAATAACTCCCATAGTCATTCCTTTATACTTTTCATCCTTGCAGCAATGATAAATTTGATCTACTATAGTATCTGCCTCTTTTATATTTATAGATTTATTGGATTCTCTAATGCCTTCTTCAACAAATACTGTTTTTATTGGTATAAGTCCTTGTTCTTCCCTACCTCTTAAAGGTGCTATTTCATTGTTATAGCAAAGTTCATTACTAAATCCTATAATTTCTGAGACACATCTAAAATGTTCTTTTAACATAACTCTTGTAGGAAAAACTCTTTGAGCGGTGGTGTATATATTTGTTTCAGCATCAAACCATCTGCTATATGGAATATCTTTTAGATAAGCTTCTGAATAATGAGTTACTAATGTGTTATCTATACCGATTATCTGAGGCGATATTTGATTATCATCACCTACGATTATTGTTCTTTTACCTCTCATTAAAAGTGTTGTAGCTGATAAATCACATTGACTGCTTTCATCTATAATAACCACATCGAAAAGTTCTTGATTTACAGTTAGACTCTCGAAAACTCTATTTATTGGCATTATCCAAGCTGGTATAATATCCTTACATTTTTCCATTTCCTCTTGTGCCATGGATAAATATTTTGTATAGAATTTACTTCTACCTTTCCCAATCTTCTTTACAGCTTGTAACCAACAATAAAGGCTCTTTCTCTTTTCCTCCGTAGTCTTCAAGCATTGTTGATACCAAGCTTTGTTTTGAGCTAGTTCCTTTATAACTTCTCTTTCTTTAATATTTTCCTTTTCACAGGCATCTATAAGCTTATCAATTCCTAAATCATGGATTCTCTTAAGCAAAGCGTTCAACTGTTTCCACATCCAAGCTTTGTTTATATTTTTTAATCCACTTCTATTTTCTGCATTCATAAGCTTTTCACAGGTTACTGGTAACTTTTCTTTTAGCTTGTTGTAATATATATTATATTCCTTAACAAAAGGCACAAGCTTCTCATAATTTTTAAATTCTTTATATATCTTGTTAAACTCTATACTATTAAAAGGGTCGATGGCTGCCCTAAGAGGTGATAAAAATTCTATGTCAGAAAGCCTTAGCTTAAATTTAAGTATATACTCCTTACTTTCTCTATAATCTAAATATTCTTGAAGAACGATTAAGTTATTCTTCATGTCTATGTAAGTTTCCTCATTGTACCAATCCAACTTATTTAACGGTATTATGTCTCCTAAGCAATTTGTTATCTTGTCTATATATCGATGCTCCCACATGACTATCATATCTATGTATCTTAAAGCATCCTCTAAGTAAGCCATTTCTTCTAAGTTAAACTTTGCTATTTCCTTACCATTAAATTCTTTAGCACTTATATTCCAAAAGTGCTTAATGTTATTCTCTATAAGTTTTTCTTCTATATAATCAAGAACAGAATCTATACCTTCGAGATCACATATCTTTTCATTATTTAAAGTACACTTTGCTAACATCTTGCATTCTTTTCTGTGAGTAAATTTATATCCATAAGATAAACCATTCTTTTCTTCAACTTCTTCTTTAACTCTTTTTATAGCAAACTTCAACTTGCTTAGTTCTATATCTTCTGGAATATATATAAACTTATCAGCTGCTTTTATTCTCAGTTCTAATAATCTTGTAAAATCACATTTTAGAAGTACATAAATCTTATCAATTGCTGTTCTTGATACAGAACCAGAATTATAGTACCCTAACACCTTATATGCCCAGCTATCTTTTATCTTTTTAATTTCATATGCTCCCAAATCTAAAACTTTAAATATATCTTTGTCAATTGTAAAGTTATCAGGAACATGCCAACTTTGTAACATCATCCCGAATTCTTTTTCTCTTTTTTTCAAGCTTTCATATTTTTTAATATATTCTAAAAACACTTCTTTTTTAGGTATTAGCTCTATATTTTCTAGATATAAAGTTACATTCTCAACTTCTTCCCTTGTCAATTTATCCATCAAATGCTGGAACCTAATCATTTCATTATCAGTAATAAAACATTTGTCCTTTAAATCTATCTCCTCTTCAATCCAGCTATTTTCATTTTCCTCACTAGCTAACCATCTTGCAAGGTCACTAATATCATAAACTCTTCCATTATACTTTATTTTTTGGTATTCAATCTCTTCAATTTCTTTTATCTGCTTCACTAAGAGCTTTTGATTTTCTCTTATGCTCGTCAACTTTTCCTCTAAAACAGAAATTTTACGGATATACTCCATAGGATTTTTGCTTGTCATCTCATCTATCCTTCGTATAGAGGAATCAATTTCTTTTAACGTATTATCTTCTCCTAATTGATACACACAAAGTGCTTTAATTTCCTCTGGGAGCTTACTAATTATAACCTTTAAAGCTTTTGCATTTTGACTTGTAACAAGGACTCTCTTACCATTAGCAAGAAGATGACATACTATATTGGCGATACTATGGCTTTTTCCTGTGCCAGGTGGTCCTTGAACTAAAACTCCATAATTATCCCTTAACCTATGTACTATCTCCCTTTGTTCAACATTAGAGCTTAAAGGAAACATCAAATCATTAGCAATATCTTTAAATTCATTCTTATAAGGATCATTTAATACTTTCTCTTCTACAATTGCCTCCATAGAAGGTGGAATAGCCATTCCCTTATCAATTTCCTTTAATATCTTACCTACTTCACTAACTAAAAGTTTATTATCAACCTTCCTGGTCATGATTAAAGGCATCCTATAAACATTTATGTTTTGGGTAGTTACTATTTCTGATTCCATATAGACTTCTTCATGTAATTCACCCTCAGTATCAAGTACACTTATAATCTCTTTTATATAACTATTTATAGAGAACTGATCTTGAATTCCTAAGAACTCCAAATCAAATCTACTCTTTATACTAATAAGTGCTTTTGTATCAAGCTCCTTATCCCTAAACAAATCTATCTCTAGATTTAAGATGTTATCATATACAGATAAAGTGAATGCCTCAGTATCCTTTGAGTAAATCATCTTCATTCTAGTAGTTACTAAGGGATATATTATTTTTTTGCCTTGGAATATCCATGTGAAAATATAATCTCCTAATACTATCTCGAAATTATCTCCTTCTCTTTCACAAGACATATATATCTTAAATATCTTTTCATAGACCTCGCCACTACTTTTGGTTATTTTTATATAAGTCTCTTCATCTAATGGATTATATTCTATTCCATCCTTCGGGTAATTGGATAAAAGCACAACATTCTTATCTTTCAATCCGATACTTTTGATACTGTTATCAGTTAACCCTTTGACATTGATTAGGTAATTAAATAGGTTCTTTACCTTCTGACTCACGCTATCACTTCCAAATTTTGTATTTTATAACTGCTTATATTATAAAATCTTTTATATGATTTTTTTGTCATATCTAAGGACCAATAAATAATCAAGTTATCGTGAAGTTTTTCACTTTATTTTCCAATTATTTCTGTAATACTTGCTCATTACAGGAATTGCTCTGAAAATCTATATTAAATTCTTCATCAACTTATAATCTTCTTTATAAAAAAGGTTATTTCTTAAAACTAAATTACTAGTAATCAGTTCTTTTTTGTTGAAAGTTTTTTGGAATTATTTATAAGTATACAGAATATAGTTATTTAGATATATCTAGTACATAAAGAGTCCCTCACTGACGTCATTTTTTTGCACTTAGATAATAATTATCTTGGATTTAAACAAATTTTGACTTAGCCTAGGGACTCTATAAAAATCCAATAGGAGGTTGTGATGCTAGATAAAATAAAGATTGGGATATATAAAAATAGGCTAGGAAAAAAAGTTGAAAGTCTCTTAGGTTTTGACTCAAAGACCTCTTCTGAGATCGTCCAGCAAGCTTATGATCTATATAAAAAGACTGTAGATACCTACGCTAAAAATAATAATCTTTCTCACGATGAATCAAAGAAAAAAATTTTTGAACTACTTCAGGAAGATAAAGACATAAAAGATTTTCTAGAAAAACAAAAATCAAGTTAAAAATCATCTCGAAGATAAAACTGCCCCCTGTCAATTAGACAGGGGGCAGTTTAGAAACATAATTAAGTCATTTCTTATTTACATGAGTCTCTTTCAATAAGTTCATATGGCAATACATATTGAGTTACATCAATAGGCTTTTTATTTATAATCTTTATAAGCATTCTCATACCAACAGAACCCATATCATAAGTTGGTTGATTAATGGTTGTCAGTTTTGGATAGAAGATAGACGAAGTATAAGTATTATCAAAACTTACAATATCCACATCCTTAGGAACATTGATTCCTCTTTCTCTTAAATTATTGATTACACCCATTGCAAGTTCATCGGTACTACAGAATATAGCATCAACATCTTTAAGAGCATTATTTTCTTCAAGCTTTTCTATATAGTTCTCAGCATCCTTAGCCTTAAGTCCACCAGCTACTACAAGGTTTTCATTAATCGCTAAACCATTATCAACTAATGCCTCTTCATAACCCTTATAACGAGAAGCACTTGCGTTTATAATGTTGCGTGGAGGTCCAAAATATGCAATATTTTTATTACCTTTCTTTATTAGGTATGATGTTGCATCATACGCTGCCTTGATATTATCAATGGTTACGCTTGGGAAGGTTTTGTTTAAATCTGTCGTTTCCACTAAGACCGTTGGTAAATCTAATTCTCTAGTAAGTTCTAATATTTCATCTGCTAAGGAATTACTCATATAGATTATTCCATCAACCATTTTCTCTTTTAATACTCTAAGGTATTCTTTTTCTTTTTCTGAATCAAGATCTGTATTACATAATATTATATTATAATTGTATATGTTTGCTACGTCCTCAGCACCTCTAACTATCTCTGGATAGAATGCACTTGAGATGTCTGGTATTACTATACCGATTGTTTTAGTCTTCTGAGTCTTCAAGCTTCTTGCTACTATGTTTGGTCTATATCCTAATTTTTTTATTGCATCCATAACTTTTTTCTTTGTTTCATCATTTACTACGTCTACATCATTAAGAACTCTAGAAACAGTTGCTATTGATACTCCGGCTTCTCTTGCCACATCTTTGATTGAAGCAGCCATTGGTTTCACCCCTATCGATTATTTATGAAATTTAAACGTTTCTTTTACTATTTATTATATATTATTAAATGCTTCTATACTATATATTTATGATAATTATTATCGATTTTAAATAAATTACGATTTTTGCTAAAGATTTTATCAAAATTATACAAAGAAATTTGATTTTAAACTTCAATTTCAATGCCTACTCAATAAAACATGGCATAATTAAATAGGGGACACTTAGAATCAAATAAGCTTCCTTATCATCACCTTATAACTAAAACATCCCTATAAATATAGCGCCTATAATTATAAAAGTAATTCCGAATATTTTATATCTCGTGATTTTTTCTTTTAAAAATATCTTAGATATTATAAGACTCCATATATAAGTTATTGAAGTCAATGGTAGAACCATTGAATATGGCCTAAATTTCAGTACATATATATTTAGCAAGGCTCCTACAACATACAAAGCTCCACCTAAATATAAGAATGGACATTTTATTAAAGCTATCAGTGTATCCGTAGCAGTAGCTTTTTTAAAATAAAAACCACCTAATGATCCGAATAATGTCAATACTAATAATAAACCTATAAAAATACTATTACTCATCTCCAACACCTATAAAAACCACGCCTATAAATATAAAAATTGTACCTAAAATTTTTCCTAAACTTATATGTTCACTCAGCAACCTATAACCGATCAATAAAGCAAAAACATAGCCTAAACTCATCATAGGATGTATTACAGAAAAACTTCCATGCTTAAAAGCTAAAATCATGGTTACTGCACCTAATCCATATAGAGTAAATCCAATAAATAAGAACAATAAGCTTTTTCCATCAGATATTTTCCAGAAATATTGTCCGAATGCCGTAAATATTGCGGAAATAGTTATTATTAATATACCTATTTTATTTTGATTAAAGGACTTGTACATTTTTTCCATTACAGTTGTATTCCTTCTTTTTTATAATCATTCAATTGTAGCTCATATTGCTTTTTGCTGTTCTTTGATATTGTATCTAGAATTAATCCGCAAGCCATAGATAAAATAGCAATTATAACTAATCCTACTGCCAAAACTGCTGAAGGAAGTTTTGTTATATAGCTAGATTCTATAAACTCCACTATTACAGGAGTTCCTATAATAATACCTAGTAATAAAAACAAAATAGATAATATTGAGAAAAATGCTAATGGCTTATAATCTTTAAATAATGAGAATATTACTTTAATAACTCTATAACCATCTCTGTAGGTATTTAACTTTGAATCACTTCCTTCTGGTCTATCTCTATAATCTATGGGAATTTCTGTTAACCTAAATCTCTTATCCAACGAATGTATGCTCATTTCTGTTTCAATTTCGAAACCAGAGCTTAAAACTGGCATTGTTTTAACAAAGAACCTATTAAAAGCTCTGTACCCTGTCATAATATCATTTATTTCATTTTTAAAAGTCCAGCCTATTAAGCTTTTAACTAATTTGTTACCAAAGTTATGGAACGGTCTCTTGTTCTCGCTTTTATAGGTTCCATTAGAAAGTCTATCCCCAATAACCATATCTGCTTCATCATCCATAACAGGTTTTATAAGCTTATGTACAAATTCTGCAGGATAAGTATCATCCCCATCTACCATAATATATACATCTGCCTCTATATCCCTAAACATGCTTCTAACAACATTACCTTTGCCTTGTCGTGTTTCTTTTACTACTATAGCACCCTTTGCTGCGGCAATCTCTGAAGTTCTATCCTTTGAGTTGTTATCATAAACATATATTTTAGCCTGTGGTAATTCTCTTTTAAAATCCTCTACGACTTTCCCAATAGTAATTTCTTCATTATAACATGGTATAAGCACTGCAATTTCCATATTTCTTCCTCCTACTTATTTAAGATGTTTGCAACTTTTAAGCAATAACATAATACTTTCCTACTATGCTAGTGATGATAATAATACAAGAAAATAGAACAAAGCCTATCATATATAAGTTGAATTTATTAACATTTATCTTAAGCCTGTCCGTTTTAAAACTTAATAATAACAATGCAATAATTGGAATGAAGTATCTTCCTTGTACACCTTCAATGATATCCGCTCCCACTGGAGTCCAAATGGCATAAAGCGAGGAGAAAATTAACAAGATTATCATTAAAAAAACAACGATAAAAATATATCTTATTTTTTGATTCACCTTTATTTCTATATCGTTCTCTATGATTGTACTGATAAACATTAAGAACATAAATGTAATTATTATATATTGAGGCATAGGCATATTTAGCCAACCAATTATACCTATTGTTGAGTTAATATAAAAACTAAAGTTTGATTCTATAGTTGAAAATAAAATATACATATATTTTATTGGATTAGTTATTGCTTGCTTAACCTGAGCACCTACATCTATGCCACTTTTACCCATATTATTTGCAAAATTAGTGCCTATTTCTGCTGATGAGTATGGTATCCAAATAAGATTTATAAGTATACTCAAGAATAACGTTGCACATAAATAACTATAAGCAAATTTTTTACTTTCAAATTTATCCTTTAGTAAAAAAGTTAATAATGCTAAAGGAAAATAAACCACTTTAAAAGAAGAAACACACATAACTATTATTAAGAGTAACGCCATTTCCTTTTTTGATAGTTTCTTATCTCGCTTGTAATAATATAAACATAAGGCTATAAAAACCATACAAAGACTATTTATTAAAGCATCAGGAGCACACGAGGCAACCTCTGATATATTTTGGGGCATAAGTGCTATTAAAAACAAAATTTCCTTACCCACAGGAATCAACTTAATTGCTACAGCTGCTAATATTATGTAAGTTAAAAAATTCATCAGTCTTGCCAAATAGAATAGTACTAGTGGACCAAGATTGAAAATCCTTCCTATTAATATACCAATAGATTGTGGTATATATTGTAAAGGCATATATGTTGCTACATTGTCATATGAAGCGAAAAATTTATCATCACTGTCTAAGTTAACATTCCAAGAATCCTTTATGTCACTTACGTTTAGCCTATCCTTACCTTTTATTAATTCCTCAACCTTACTATCGGAATATAATTTCATAAAACTCTTAGGTACATAATATCCATTACCATGCTCACTTCCCATTGATACAGGCCTTCCTAAAGAAACTTCATAAGCCTTAAAAAAGTGAGCAACTTCATCTGGTACTTGAAATGGTGGATTTACAAATAAAATGCACATTCCTAAAATCATTGCTATAGATATAAATCCTTTTACAATGATATTTTTGTCATTTTTTTGTTTGTATAAAAATATCAAAATAGCAATGGAACTTGCAATTATAAATATTAAAAAGAACATTATTCCCTTCCCCATTGCAGTATGGATTAATGATCCTTTATTTAGTCCAATATTCTTAAAACAGTTTCTTATATTCACCAATAAAATTCCCATCGTACTTAGTACTAACAATATTGTGAACATAAATTTACTTTGAAAAAGTTTATTCAATGAGCTTCCCTCCTGCGTATTTCTTTTTAATCAATACTTCAAAGATACCCTATATATTATTTCACAACTAAAAACACCCTTTAATGTATTTCTAGGGGTGTTTTTCAACCTTTATTTACTTCTAAAAGATATTATAATCCTTAACTATATCCCTATTTATGCTTAAATACAATTTCCACTCATTATATCATATTTATGTATTTACTAGCAAATTATTTTATGTAATGTAATCATTTACTGTATTTAACTTTACAATTTTAATGTTCTTCATCTATGATTTCTTAGAAGTTACTTATGGCTATTTTTAAGTTAAGAACCTAAAAATCCATAAATCTTCTCTTTTTTTATGGATTTAAAACTATTATTTTTTGTAATTATCCACAAATTATTTCTTAAACATAACCGTCTGTTAAATAATTCGTTCCAGAAGTGTTTTTTAAGTTGCTATTGATATTTGCATAATATTTAAGACCTAACATTAGAGAAGCACAACGTTCTTCTATTATTGTAGTATTAATCTAATATTCGTATAATGCATCTGCATTATAACCCATTGCCTCTTTTAAATCTGGATAGTTATTAGCCTAAAATGTAGACGTAAAAGTCTTAGCAAGAAAATTGACAGTATGAAAATTTTTATAAAAAGAACTTCTGAAGAAATTACTATAAAATATTTGTACGAAATCTAGATAGTTGAACGAGTTAATAAATATAAAAAAGATGACCCCTGTACATTACAGGAATCACCTTCAAATAAAACACTATAGTTAAGATTATTTTACAACCTCAACAGCGATATTTAATTCTTCACCATTTATTTTGTTGTTTACATACTCTCTAGCTTCTCCGTAGAATATGTTAACTGTTAGAGTTTCCTTCATAATATCACTAGCAAATTTCTTCACTATTTCTTCAAGCATTGAGTTGTTTGCTACATAAAGGTTAATCTTATCTGCAACTTCAAAACCGCTTTCTTTTCTCATAGTTTGGATTTTTGATAATATTTCTCTTACGAATCCTTCTTCACGAAGTTCTTCTGTTATTGTTGTTTCTAAAACTACACCAGTATCCCCTTCTCCAGCGAAAGCAAATCCTTCTAGCCCTTGCATTGTTACAAGAAGATTTTCCTTGTTTAATTCAAGATCTGTGCCACCAACAGTTATTGTAACTGCTTTACCTGCACTGATAGTTTGAGCAAGATCCATTTGGTTTCTAGCTGCGATTTCTTTTCTGATTTCTGGTATTAACTTACCATATGCTTTACCAAGTATAGGTAAGTTAGGTTTTATTTCAAAGGAAACATATTTTGATAAATCAGCTCCAAATTCTATTTGCTTTATGTTAAGTTCTTCTTTAACTATATCACCATAATAGTTTGGAAGAGACTTAGTTGAAACAAGCATTTCCGATAATGGCTGTCTGTTCTTTATGTTAGCACTATTTCTTGCACTTCTTCCTAACTTAACTATTGTATAAGCTAAATCCATTTCTCTTTCTAATTCTGGATTTATAGCAGTTGCATCATATTCTGGCCATATACATAAGTGAACACTTTCTACTGCATTACTGTCTAAAGATACTACTAAGCTTTGATAGATTTGTTCTGTCATAAATGGAACAAATGGAGCTGATATCTTTGATAAAGTTACTAGAACTTTATATAAAGTTGTATAGGCACCTATCTTATCCTCTGTAAGTTCAGTAGTCCAGTATCTTGCTCTGTTTCTTCTTACATACCAGTTTGAAAGCTCATCAACAAAGTTTTCAAGTTCTAAAGCAGCTTGAGTTAATCTGTAGCCATCTAAGTGATCTTCTACACTCTTGATTAGAGTATTTAATTTTGAAAGAATCCACTTATCCATAACATTATCTGATTTATGGCTTTCGTACTTAGTAGCATCAAAATTATCTAAATCTGCATATAACACATAGAAGGAATATACATTCCATAAAGTACTTAGGAACTTTCTTTGAGTTTCTGCAACGTCTTCTTTTGAGAATCTAGTTGGAAGCCATGGTGCACTTGAAGTATAGAAATGCCATCTTGTAGCATCTGCTCCTACTGTATCTAATACATCATTAGGTGCAACAACATTTCCTTTTGATTTAGACATCTTAAGACCTTTTTTATCTAGTACGTGGCCTAAAACTATACAATTTTCAAAAGCATTTCTGTCAAAAATCAATGTTGATATTGCAGATAATGTATAGAACCATCCTCTTGTTTGATCCACTGCTTCAGAAATAAACTGAGCTGGGAAGTTTTGTTCAAATAATTCTTTGTTTTCAAATGGATAGTGTAATTGTGCAAACGGCATTGAACCTGAGTCAAACCAACAATCTATAACCTCTGCTACTCTTGTCATAGCACTGCCACACTTATCACAAGTTATTTGAACCTTATCTATATACGGCTTATGAAGCTCGATATCTTCTGGTACATCTATTCCTTTTGTTTTTAATTCATCTATGCTACCGATAAGATGTCTGTGGCCACATTCACATTCCCAAATTGGGAGTGGTGTTCCCCAATATCTATCTCTTGAAAGAGCCCAGTCAATATTGTTTTCAAGGAATTTACCCATTCTTCCTGTTCTTATGTTATCTGGATACCAATTGATTTTATCGTTGTTCTCAAGAAGTTTATCTCTTAATGAACTAGTCTTTATAAACCAACTAGCCTTTGGATAGTATAAAAGTGGTGTATCACATCTCCAGCAATGAGGATATGAGTGAACATGCTTTTCAGCTTTTAGAAGTTGATTTCTCTCTTCTAAATATTTAACTATATCTGCATCACAGTTCTTAACGAATTTATCTTGAAATGGTGTTACTTCTGGAAGGAACTTTCCATCAGCAGTAACAAGATTTATAGTTGGAAGATTATTTTGCTTTGCAACTATATTATCATCCTCACCATAAGCAGGTGCAATATGAACTATTCCAGTACCGTCACTTAACGTTACGAAATCCCCATGAATTACAAAGAATGCTTTTTCTTCTGGTGTATAGAATGGTAAAAGTTGTTCATACTCAGTACCTAATAATTCTTCACCTTTAAATTCTTTAACTACTTCGTATTCATCTTTTAATATTGATAAAAGATCTTTTGCTAAAATATATATTTCATCATTTTGTTTTACTTCAACATATGTATAAGTTTTGTTAATTGCTAAAGCTACGTTTGATGGTAAAGTCCAAGGAGTAGTAGTCCAAGCTAAAATGTATTTGTTTTCTTCCCCTTTAACCTTAAACTTAACGAAAGCAGTTAAATCCTTAACATCTTTATAACCTTGTGCAACTTCGTGAGAAGATAATGAAGTTCCACATCTTGGACAGTAAGGCATTACCTTGTGTCCTTTATATAATAATTCTTTATCCCACATCTGTCTTAGTGCCCACCAAACAGATTCTATATAACTATTATGGTAAGTTACATATGGGTTTTCCATATCAACCCAGTAACCTATTTTAGTAGACATTTCTTCCCACATTTTAACGTATGTAAAAACACTTTCCTTACATAGCTTAACAAAATCTTCTACGCCATGCTTTTCTATATCTGATTTTCCTGAAATACCAAGTTTTTTCTCGATTTCTAGTTCAACAGGAAGTCCATGAGTGTCCCAACCTGCTTTTCTTATTACTTTATATCCCTTCATAACTTTATATCTAGGAATTAAATCCTTAATAGATCTAGTTAATACGTGACCTACATGTGGCTTACCATTAGCTGTTGGAGGACCATCATAGAAAGTAAAATATTCTCCATCCTCATTTGCAGCGAAGCTCTTTTTTATGATATTTTTTTCTTCCCAAAGCTGAGCCATATCTCTTTCGATATCCACAAAGCTCTTTGAACTATCGACTCTCTTGTACATTGCTTTCTCTCCCTTCAAAGCTTTTTTATATAACTTTTTATCTCTTCTTACATAGAGTTTCTTATTTAAAATTTAGTGGAACATATATATTATCGAAGTTCTAAAATTAAACATTGATACTCTTTAATAATCTTATTATGCGAAATCAATGCCTAATCTAAAAATTCAATTTAAAACCCTATACAAATAATACCCAATATTTTTCTAAAACATTTACTTATTTTATTAGGAACCTATTTTAACATTATCACAGAAAGTATTTCAACTAATGATTCATAGCTATCTATTATACTACAATCATATTTAAAGCACTGAAATTTCTATATTTATAAATAATGTTATTGTGATTTAATCATTCTATAGATTAAAAAAACTTCGTCCTAAATAGGACGAAGTAATATTCGCAAACCACCTATGGTTAAAATTTCAGATACTGACATATCCTATTCTGTAACGTAGAATAACGAAGAAACCTACTAAAAATTCAGTTCTCAACTCCAAGGTGATTTTTCCTAGCTATTCCTATGAGGTTGCACCATACCCTCACTCTCTAAAAGTGACTAAACTAAGTACTTATCCTTTTCTTTGTATTTCCAACTATTCTTTAAAGATTATATATCACGGTAGATAAGTTGTCAAATATTTATAATGTTATCTGCTCAGTCATAATCAAGGTATATGCTATGTAAATAACTATATTTAAAATTAGCGTAACATCCACTATCCTTTGAGCTCTCTTTTGTCTTCTAAAGACTCTTCTATATTCCTTATCTGATTGCTCATCAGTACTATTCAAAGACTTTTTATCCAAATCAGCATCTTTCTTGAACCACTTGTTAGCTGGTTTCATTCTAAAAGGTGGATATTTTCCAACCCATTTATCTCTATTCCTATTTCTTATAAGAATTACAACAAGTATTCCTCCTACTAGAAAAGACATGGCTATTATTCCAAAGAAAGCAAATGATATTATCGTTGCAGCATTAGTTTCCACCTTTGCATTTGTACTGTCCATCATAGAAGGATCTGTATGTTCTAAAATAAATATACTTATCTTTGCCATAATAACATTTATTCCATTAACAACAAAGTGAAATACCATAGATGAAAAAATTGAATCAGTATATATTACGATCAATGCCATAATCGCACCCATAGCAAAGGTATATAATGATTGTTGTATATTTAAATGAAATAGTGAAAATAATAATCCATTCATTAGTACTGCAGTAACTATTGATTTATTTCTATATTCTGATAAAGCTATTCCTCTTAATGCTAATTCTTCAAAAATTGCTGGTAATACAGCAACAGAAAATAACATCACTAAGGTTGGCATTGAAGATATACTTGTAACCATCTCACCTACATCATTATTAGAAAATATCGAAGTTATAGTTCCTAAAATAGAAACTGTAGGTAAGAAGAGTATTGCTGAAGCAGCAACTAACATAGCATCTATAACACTTAGCTTATTAAATCTGAAAATTTCCTTTAATGGTCTTCTTTTAAAAAGGATATATGCCCCTATAGGAACTCCTAAAAACACAAAATCTGTAATCCCTAAAAGTACTATAGTACCGATATCACTTCTTAAAAAACTTAAGATTTGTGGAGCTAACTTTCCAACAACTGCTATTAAAAGTGATCCTAATATACCCATTACAGCTATTATTAACATCAATAAATTTCCTTTTCTTGCTTTATACAATACTATCCCACCCTTCAAATACCTAATGCTTATATTTTATGTTATATTTTATTACTATTCAAGGAATACTATATACACTAATTTATCTTGTCATGAAAGGAGTTAACTATGAAAATATACTTTCTCGGTGAATCATCATTTATTTTGGAAAGCAATAACCATTCACGTATACTCATAGATCCATATAATGATTTCTATCATAAAGAACTTTATAACTTGCCCTTTGACGTTGTGACAATAAGTCATCACCATCCTAATCATTCCTATCTAAAAAACTTGATTAACAAACCATTAGTCATAGATACTGCTGATTATCATGCAACAAAAGATTTTTTGATAAAAGGAATAATTTCATACCATGATAATGTAAAAGGTGCTAGACGTGGTAAGAATATAATTTTCACCTACGAATCAGACGGTTATCGTTTATGTCATTTAGGTGATCTGGGTCATGAACTTTCTTTAGAATTTCTAGATTTTATCGGTGATGTTGATGTTCTTATGATCCCTACTGGCGGAAACTTCACTATAGGGCCCACAGAAGCACATAACTTATGTATAGCTTTAAAGCCAAAGGTCATATTTCCTATGGCATATAAAACAGATTCTATTTCCTACCCACTAGAAGGTTTAGATCCTTTTATCTCTAAAATGAAAAATGGCGAAAAACTTTTAACTAATTACTTTGAAATAACTTCACCGCTAACTTCGCTTAACAGGGTTATTATTTTAAATTATTCTGTATAAGATTCAAAGATAGAACTACATGTAAAACTTTATTCTATAGTGAAAAGTGTGGTGAGTTATGAAATAACTATATATATTTTACCATAAAATTGAACTTATGTATAAATAAAATCCATAAATTCAACATTGCATCATATTTGTAGGTTATTTCAGACATAGAAACTCTAAAACTTTTATTGGTGCTCTATATGACTTAACCCAAAATTGAAGATATTATTAACATGCTCATCATCTAGAGAATAATACACTACTTTGCCTTCTTTTCTATACTTTACAAGTTTTAAGGCTTTTAAAACTCTTAGTTGATGCGACACTGATGACTGACTCATCTCTATAACCTCTGCAATATCACAAACACAAAGTTCTTTTTTTAAAAGAGCATATATTATTTTAAGCCTAGTAGGGTCAGCGAACATTTTAAACAATTCTGAGAGATTAATAAACTTTTTTTCTTCTAACATAGTAGACTTTACACATTCTACACACTCAGAATGCACTTCATTACACTGGCATTGAAAATTTTCATCCATAATTATCTTCTCCATTCGAAAAACTCAATTAGAACTATATATAGATATATACCATAATAATAGACGTTAGTAAAATAGAATATACTCTTGAAAGCATTCTTGCTAATTTACCTCCAATCTGATAATAATATTTCTCACTTAAATATAAGGCTAGATAACTAAAAAAAAGTGAAACTAATACAGGATAATGAAATCCCCAATTAACTCGTGACCAAGTTTTTATTCCTAACTTAATAAAAATATTATCACCTATAGATGGCTTCCCCTGTACGCTGATAATAAATGCTATTGCAAAAGCAATTAGAAAGAATGAAAGAGTACCTAACCCAACTCTTCTAATCCTATGGTTTTTCTTTTCTATTAGTTTAAATATATTTTCGTAGGTTTCATTTCTATAAATGTTGTCACTAGGTATAGATTCTTTCGAATTAGTATGAAAATGCATAATCTCCTCCAATTTCAAAAGCTATTGGAGATATTTTACATTTTATATTTTTATCTTTCAATATTTATTAGCTTTCAAGGTTTTATAGAAAATAACAAATTGTTTTCTAATATTCTCATATCTTCTCTTAATTCTCAAATTCCTTGTCTTAAAATAGCTAGTAATAAAGAAAACTTTTTTGCTATTGCTGATAATTTTACAAAATTTCCATTGATAAATATTATGATTGAAGCAATACTTAATTTAAAATTCTATACATTACCAATCTTTTGCATGTTAAGCTAAAATAAACTTAAAGCACCTAATATTCATAGATGCCTTAAGTTTGTAATTATATATCTAGTAATACTACTTTATCTTGTTCAATAGATTTCTTTACATCAATAATTCTTTGATTGCTAGAACCCTTGTATTTTAATCCCTCATCCTTTAGTTTTAAAATAAATGGTCCATCCACCAATACATCTATCTCTTTTAATAATTCAGATTTATCCTGATCATTTAAGATTTCTTCGTAGGTATATCCGGTATAACACCAGATATTTAGGTTAAGTTTTTTTATCTCTTTGCTTAATTGCATCAGATTTTGAGGTTGTTCCATTGGATCTCCACCACTAAGAGTAACCCCTCTAATAATACCAAGATTTTTCTTAATTCTGTCCATTATTTCTTCAATAGTAACCTCTTCTCCGTAAGAAAAACATTGAAGTTCTTGATTATGACATCCTTGACATTCGTGAGTGCAACCAGATACAAAGATTACAGATCTTAATCCTATTCCATTAACCAAGGAATTATCTAGAAATCCTCCAACTTTTAGTTTGTTCATTATAACCTCCCAAACATTACTCTACATAGGTTCTTACACTTGTTCCATGAGAGAGCCTATCTCTTCGTTCTGCAACTTTTCCTGCTCCAAATCTTTCATCAAGACTTAAATATCCAGTAACCCTTGATATTCCTTGTATATCATTGCTACCACAATTTGGACATTTATGTTGTCCATAATTTAAATAGGTACCGCAATGTCTACAATATTTTATGTGGAAATTTATTCCTAAATAACTTATGTTTGTATTTTTATATGCATAAGTTATTATATCTTCTATAGTTTCTCCATCTGGATAATCATCTAATTCTAAATAACTTATATGTCCACCATTGCAAAGTTTATGATACGGTGCTTCTATCTTAATTTTATCTGTTATAGATACTGGAAATCCTACTGGTACATGATAACTATTTGTATAATATTCTTTATCTGTAACACCTTTTATTTTTCCAAACACTTGCTGATCTTTTAATATAAATTTACCTGAAAGACCTTCGGCTGGTGTAGCATAACATGACCAATTAAGTTTATCTACTTCTTTGTACTTATCTGCAAATTCTCTAATGTAGTTTATAATCTTAAAGCCTAGTTCTCCTGCTTCTTCTGTTTCTCCATGGTGTTTTCCAATTAGCGCAACTAAAGTTTCTGCAAGGCCTATAAAACCAATACCCCAAGAACCTTGTCTTAGAATAGGTTCTATACTATCATCAGGTCCTAAGCCTTCAGCGCCCTTCATTAATCCTTGACCTGCTACGAATGGTAAATCCTTAATCTTTAAGTTTCTAAGGACTTGATATCTATGAAGTAAGCTTTCTCTTGCAAGAAGTAGTCTATTTTCTAGAAGTTCAAAGAATTTATCTACATCCTTCTTTGCAAGTATTGCTATCCTTGGTAAGTTAATAGTTGTTGGCGCTATGTTACCTCTTCCCTTAGTTCCAGGCTCACCATTTATATTGCTCATTAAATATGTCCTACATCCCATAGTAGCTGGAAGATAACCTTTATCATAGTATTCTTTGTTAAAGTCTGAATCTATATTCATAAAGGTTGGGTTCATTCTCTTAGCTGCCACTTTGCATGCAAGCTTAAACAAATAATAATATGGATCTTGTGGCTCTCTATTAACACCATTTTTAACTCTAAAAATTATGTTCGGGAATATTGGCTGTTCTCCATTACCAAGACCTTTATCATACTCTTCAAGGAAAACTTGGCAAACCAATGCTGCATCTTCACTTTGAGGAATTCCTAAATTTATTGAACTAAATGGCACTTGACTTCCTGCCCTAGAATGCATTGTATTAAGATTATAAACAACCCCTTGCATTGCCTGTGCCACAGCGTTTTTAACTTTTTTCTCTATAACTTGATTTATTTTTTCTTCAGTTATACCTAATTCACTAAGTTCTATTCTTATTTGTTCTCTGGTAGTCGCAACAAAACAAGACATGTCGTTGTCAAAATCTGGATGAGATTGACCACCAAACATATCATTCTGTGTTGATTGAAGAAGTATACAAGATAACTCTGCAGCTGACTCGATTCTCTTTGGAACCCTTATGTATCCGTAACCTGTATTAAATCCTCTTGTTAATACTTCTTTTGTTGGAATGTGAAGACAATTAACTGTTAGATTATAACTATCTAAATCGTGATAATATACATCTCCATTTTCATGAGCTTTGGCTAACTGTTTTGGCATTGATGATAAGTTATGCCACTTATTCGATTCACTAGCTATTCTTAAAAGCTTTGAACTAAAATTATTACCTACGTTTGCATTATCTCTGTCAGTTTCCACTCCTATAAGCTGTATTGCCTTCATAAGGTCTGACTTAAGTTCTCTTACTCTTGTTCTTTCGTTTCTGTAGGCTGAATAAGATTTACTAATATTCGTATAGCCTTTTTCTGTTAAAACCTTCTCCACAAAGTTCTGTATTTGTTCAACAGTAACTTCTTCTAAGTCTTCTTCCTCAATAGAAGTAATTATTCCTTGAGTTAAGTCTATTGCCTCGCTTTCTTTAAGATCATAACCTAGTTCCTCAGATGATCTTTTAATAGCTTTTGTGATTTTATCACTGTTGAATTTAACTTTTCTTCCATCTCGTTTAACTACATATAGCACGGGAATTCCCCCTAGTAAATTATTTATATTTATTAATAATAATTATTTTATATCATGACAATTTTTAAAGCAATTTGAGAAAAGGCTATTAAAAAGCTAGTGGTTTTTCTATCTCCGTTTTTCTAAATTATCATGCAAATTTCGTTAAGATTTAGTTATAAACTTTGTAAATTTATCACATTTGCTATAAAAGCTTTATTATCAATACTCTACAGATAATTACGCAAATATAACAAAATATTTTTAAAATTCACACAATTCACCCTATCCTTTATTGCTTAAATAAAAAAATATGTAGATCTATAAATAATTTATTATCTTTGATTATAATCACCTTAGTGACATCTATAATAAGAAAAGGTGAGCCCTTTTCTTATTATAGAAATAATCAAAGCTCACCTTATTAATTATACACTATATTTTCTATCTTTCTTGTAAGATCTGCTATTATTTCATCGACCTTCTCTTTACTTTCAGATTCTGCATATATCCTACAAAGGGGTTCTTCCTTATCCGGAAGTACTAAGGCCCAAGTATTCTTATAATTTAGCTTTATACCTTCAATTAAGTCAATACTAGCTATTTCATGCTGCTCTATGAGACTCCTCATGACCTTACCTTTTTTATTCCAAGGACATAAGGTTTCCGCCTTTTTAGAGTTATACCTAGGTATCAAACTGATTAAAGCACTAACAGTTGTATTGTATTTTGCTAAATGATTTAAAGTTAATGCAAACATACATATGGAATCTAAACTCATCAAATACCAACGAAGAATCTCTTCTTTACTTACTCCTCCCTCTGAAATACCTGATAAAAATCCATTAAACACATCCTTCTGAGAAGTCTTAGTTCTTACAAGCTTTGACTCACACATCTCTGCTATCTTTTCAAGAGCCATAGAACTACTAACAGGTGTCGCATAGACTTTCAAGTTACTTCTTTTTAGCAATATATATGCCTTCAGTGCTTCGTATATGGAATTTCTTATTATTGTTCCTTTCTCATCGATAATTACAGCCTCTTCTCCATCATCAGAAAAATAAATTCCCATATTAGCTCCACTATTTACAACTTCTCTTGCAAGACCTTTTATATCCTTTGGAGTATCATATTCCTTAATTCCTATCTTCAATGTTTCACATATCTTGAAAACAGCCTTAGCCACGTATTTTTCACGTACACTTATTACTAAGTTGTACTTCTTTTCCATAACAAGCTTATCATCTAAACTATTGATTATATGTCGTATATAATATTCAATACAATCTTCATAATGATCTATTCTTCTAAGTTCATCTGCTTTAACTCTTCTAAAATCTTCCCTTAAAAGGGTTCCTTCTATTTTTCTTTCCATACTAGAACTTATATTTACTCCATTCTCGTCCATAAACTGAATGGTTACTTTCTGAGCATCTTCTCTATCTTGCATCACATGAATAGCACCATCAGCACCAAATAGATGTGCCGTATGTCTTGCCATGGAAGTAGTAACCCTCTTTAAGTCAAAAATCTCTATTCCCATTGAAAGCAATCCTGTTGCTAATGCATACTTAAACATCTGTGAAGCTCCATAATCATTACAACTTATAGCCACTTTAGCACCGTGACTTAAATTTGATCCATACGCTGATCCAAGCTTAGCTACAAACTCAGGAGTTATATCAACATTTACCTCTCCTACAACTCCTTGTTTGCCAAAAATGGATTTCGTATGTTTTCCACCCCATATAAGATTACTCTTAATTATACTTCCACTCTCTACGACCTTTTCAGGCCAGATTTTTACTCCTGGTTTTATCGTTGCCTTTGAACATACTAAAGTTTCATCACCAATAGAGCTTTCTTCAAAAGCAGCAGCTCTAGACTCCATCTGAACCTTATTACAAAGCACAGTTCCTTTAAGTTCAACCCTTGTGCCTATATAACAGTTGTCAAACATTATACTTCTCTTTATGTTGCAGTTGGAAGATATAATATTATTTTTACCTATAATGCTAAATGGTCCTATTTTACTTCCTTCGTATATCCTACACTTATTCCCTATGTATACCGGAGGAGTGATTGTTGCCTTTGGACTAATAGTACAATCTTTCCCTACCCATACACCATCTTCTACCTCAACTGCATTTATATCTACGTCTACCAGACCACTGAGTATATCATAACTACATTTCATATATTGTTCTATACTTCCGATATCACACCAATAACCATCTGCCACATAACCCATGAGTGGCTTATTTTCCTTTAACATAATCGGAAACAAATCATTAGAAAAATCAAACTTTTGATTTTGTTCATAGAAGCTAAATATTTCTGGCTCTAGTATATATATTCCGGTATTAGCCTTGTCACTGAAAAGTTCGCTCCAACTTGGTTTTTCAAGAAAACCGTTTACTTTTCCGTCTTTATCAGTTACAACTACCCCATATTCTAATGGCACTGAGACCTCTTTTAAAATCATAGTCGCCATCGCTTCTTTTTCTTTATGATATTTAATAGCCTTTTCCAGATGTATATCCGTTAGGGCGTCACCACTTATAACAACAAACGTCTCATCTAAAAAGCTCTCTGCGTTTTTAACACTTCCTGCTGTTCCTAAAGGGGTTTCCTCAATAAAATATTGTATATTTACTCCAAACTCTTTTCCGTCACCAAAATAGTTTATTACTTCATCAGGTAAATACTGAAGTGTTACTCCTATTTGAGTAATACCTATTTTTCTTAAGTTTTCTATGGCATACTCCATAACAGGTTTTCCCAAAATAGGCATCATTGGCTTTGGGATATTACAGGTAAGTGGTCTAAGTCTTGTGCCTTCTCCACCGGCCATTACTATAGCCTTCATCTTGTTACCCCCCATTTTAATAAATAGTTTTCCCTAAAATTAAACATCATTTTTAACTATATTCTACCAAAGTATCGGTATATTGTAAATTATTTGAAACAGTATTTTGATTTAAGATTTTATCCCCCTATATCTATCATATATTACTTTCTCGCAATATATTACTATATAAATCAAGTTATTGCTGATATTATATAATTTGAACTTTATAGTTTAAAAAGTACCTGTAAAAAATTTCATGGATGGATAGGCTTTTCAATATATCCATAAGACTTTTTATATGCTTTCAGTAATAAAATTACGTACACAATAAATTAATTTAGGATACGTATGTGCTTTTAATATTTAGTAGATAATAAAAATAGTATGAGCAATATATTATCAGTACTGATATCATATCAACATTATCAATATTGATAATATTAGCACTTGTGATATAATCTAAATAGAAGATTTTTCACTTAAAATAAATAATTTATAAAGAAGTTATAGACATTAATAATTTTACTTAAGGAGGCGTATCGTTTGGAAAAAATAGCGATAATCACAGATAGTACATGTGACTTACCTAAAGCTGAGATAGATAAATACAATATAAAGGTTGCAAGATTAAAGGTTAAATATTCAGACCGTGAATATACTGATGGAATAGACATTACTCCTGAAGAAATTTATGCAAGACTTGATAAGGAAATTCCTACCACCTCAACTCCAACTCTAGGAGAAATAGATAACTTATTTAAAGAAGTAATAGCTGAAAATTACACTCATGCTATTGTTATTCCAATATCTTCTGGTTTATCTGGAACAATGAATAACTTTAGATTAGTTGCAGATGGCTACGATGAGATAGAGACTTTTGTTTTTGACTCAAGAGCATTATCACGTGCTGTAGGATTTTTATTAACAAAAGTTGGTGATATGATAGCAGAGGGAAAAAGTTTTAAAGAAATCACTTCTGAAATTCCTAAGCTTAGAGAAAACATGGAGCTATATTTTACAGTTGATTCCTTGGAACACTTAATTAAAGGTGGTAGAATCGGTAGAATATCAGGTTCTTTAGGACAACTGCTTAACTTAAAACCTATAGTTTCTATGGATGAAGAGGGAAAATACTATACAGTAGATAAAGTTAGAGGCTCAAAACAAGCCTTTAATAAACTGGTTAATTTTGGATTAGAACAATTAAATAATCATAAATGTAGAATCATGGTTATGCATGCAAATGTCCCAGAATCAGCACAAAAATTATATGATGCCTTCAAAGATCATCCTAACTTAACTTCAATCGAACTTGGAACCCTTAGTGCTGTAGCTGGTGTCCATTCAGGCCCTACACTATTTGCATTTGTTTATATGAGAGAATAAAAAAATTGCCAAGTAATTTATCTAAAAAGGATATAAAATTAGAAGAAAAGAGACTTTTTGAAGAATATAAAGCAAAACTTGCTGAGCTAAAAAAGACAGAAAAAGAAGAAAAAGCTGTAGGTCAAATCTTTACAAAAGGTCTCCTTCCTATCTACGTTATGTTTATACTTAGCCTTGGAGCCACCAACGGAAATGATATAGCACATAAAATTAGCGACCGTACAAATGGGCTATGGACTCCTAGCACTGGTGGTATATATCCTTTGCTAAAAAACATGGAAAAAAGTGGTTGGATAGTTGGCGAATGGGATAATCCAAAAAAGAAAACCCAAAAGATCTATTCCTTAACGAACCTGGGTCATAAGGAGCTACTAACAAAAAAATCATTACTAAAAGACAGAATTTTAGAGACTCGTGAAGTTTTTAATATAGTCTATACAGATTTATATAAATAAATCTGTATAGATTATTTATATAAATTAATTATAAGAATAAATCTCCTTCTTTAGTCAAAAATAATAAGAAACTATAAGAGAGGAGATTTATTTTGATAGCAAAAATATTAGAATTAAATGAATATTATGGTCTTTTATCCTTAGTAAATGGAGAGACAATAAGTGTCCGTACTTCTTCATTACCAAAAGGAAGTATGATCGGAGACAATGTTGCCATAGATATGAAGAATTATCACACTTTTGTCAATGATAAATTTATTGACTTTTTCTAATTTTGTGTTATTATGTACTTAAAATAATCATTTGATCAATCGAATGAAAATCTTGTAAAAGGAGACCTAATTATGAAAGCAATCATAAAAACTATAGTTTCTACAGTTGAATATTATTATTTTAGCTTGGGCTTTTATTTTAGCGCAGGTTATTTTTACTGTAGAAAATTTAATATAGCTTTTAATGAGTCGGTTGCTTCGTAGAAAGTCCAGTTTCCTTTTTATAGCAATTTAAAATAGATATGTAAAAGATATTTCAAGAGGACTCGTTAACCTACGAGTTCTCTTTTTATATATATAAATATTTTTATATAACAATTTTCCTATATAAAAATTAAACTCAAAAACAACAATACAAAAGGGGGCTTTTAAAATGGTAGTAGTATTAAAACCACAAACTTCAAGAGAACAAATGCTTGTTCTTGCAGAAAACTTAAAAAAACTTGGGGTAAACGTAGCAATAACAGAAGGAGTAACTGGTTATGTATTAGGAATTCTTGGTGATACAAGTAAAATTGATCAAGAAAGAGTTGAGTTATTCCCAGAGGTAGAAAAGGTTATGCGTGTTCAAGAACCTTACAAAAAGGCAAACAGAAAATTCCATCCAAATGATACCATAGTTGATATTTGTGGTAGACAAATTGGTGGCAACAAGTTAGCAATAATTGCAGGTCCATGCTCGGTTGAAACACCTGAACAAATAACATCTGTAGCTAATAGCGTAAAAAATAGTGGAGCAGGTTTATTAAGAGGTGGTGCTTTCAAACCAAGAACTTCACCTTACGCATTCCAAGGACTTGAAGATGAAGGTTTAGAGCTTCTTAAAGTAGCTAGAGCAAATACTGGACTTCCAATAGTTACAGAAATAATGTCGCCAAAATACGTTGAGATTTTCGAAGAAGCTGTTGACGTAGTTCAAGTTGGTGCTAGAAATATGCAAAACTTCGATTTACTAAAGGAAGTTGGAAAAATGTCAAAGCCTATTCTTCTAAAGAGAGGTCTTGCAAATACTATAGAAGAATGGTTGATGTCTGCAGAATACATCATGGCATCAGGAAATGAAAATGTAATACTTTGTGAAAGAGGTATTAGAACTTACGAAACTTACACAAGAAATACTTTAGATATAAGTGCTATCCCAGCAATCAAAAAGTTAAGTCATCTACCAATAATCGTTGATCCATCTCATGCAGCTGGAAGACGTGAAATGGTATTACCGCTTTCTCTAGCAGCAATTGCAGCGGGTGCCGACGGATTAATAGTTGAGGTTCATAATGATCCTGCTAATGCAAAATGTGATGGTCCACAATCATTAACACCTGAGCAATTCCAAGATTTAATGAATAGAATCAAACCAATAGCAGAAAGCGTTGGAAGAGAGCTATAATTTGGAGGTATTAAAATGTCTGACGGTGACTTTACTATTGCCATAGTAGGTTTGGGATTGATTGGAGGCTCAACAGCCTTAGCGCTTAAGGGTTTTAAAAACTGCACACGTCTTGGTATTGATATAAGAGAAGATGTGTGCAAAGCAGCTATGGAAGAAGATGCAGTAGATTTTGCATCCACAGACCCTTCTCAAATCATACCTAAAGCAGATTTAATAATAATCTGTATTTATCCTGACCCAATGATAGCATTTATTAACGACAATATAAAATACTTTAAAAAGAACGTAATTATTACGGATGTTGGAGGCATCAAGGAAGCTATAGTAAGTAAGATGGAAGCCTTACTTACAGATGATATGGAATTCGTCGGCGGTCACCCTATGGCTGGCAGAGAATTCGATGGCTTTGAAAGCGCAGATATTAATCTATTTCAAGGCGCTGGTTTCCTTATAACTCCATCGAGAAAATCTACTCCATCATCAATTGCATTAGTTCATGAAATAGCGAAGTATATTGGCTGCAAGAGAATCGAGGAAGTTTCTCCCAAAAAACACGATGAAATAATTGCATATACAAGCCATCTAATGCATGTATCAGCTGCTGCACTCTGCATGAATCCTCCTGCTGATATGACTCTAACTTTTACTGCTGGTGCTTTTAAAGATTGTACAAGAATTGCAAATATCAACGGCAAACTTTGGAGTGAGCTCTTTATTGAAAATAAGGAACCTGTACTAACGGAAATATCAAAATTTATATCTAATATAGAATTATTAAAAAAATATATAGAAGAAGAGGATTTTGACAGCCTAAAGGAGACCTTAGATAAGGTTAGGGGAATTAAAGAAGAATTGCTTACAAGATAAAGAAAATACGTGTAAACCTTTCTTGAAGAAGATACAATCTTCTCATTGAAAAAGGACTTATATATCAAACTGGTAACCTAATTAAATATATAGATATTCCCGTTAAAAATATACATTGATTTTATCAATAGTATATGAATTTAACGTATAAACATTATTGGAATTTATATTTATATAAATGAAAAAAACTTGCTATGATTTCAAATGAAACAGTTGCCAGTTTTTATGGTAATATAGTTATAGAATAGCTAAATTATTCAGTATTTAGTACAAAATTCATAACTATACCTATTGATGAAGAAAACAAATCGATGAATCGGATAGGTGATTCTTATATCTATACAATTTAAAAGACAGAGTTTGAAAAAATACTTGAAAATTAAGGTGGTGTTGTTTTGGAAATTACTATAAACCCGAAAAAATTATCTGGTAAAGTTATGGTCCCTCCTTCAAAAAGTGTTTCTCATAGAGCTATAATTTGCGCTTCCCTTGCAAAAGGCAAAAGCTTAGTAAAAAACATTAAATATTCTCAAGATATAGAAGCTACTTTAGATTGTATGTCTGCTATGGGCATGACTTATGAAAGATACGAAGACAGTCTTACAATAAACGGAATCGACGTATTTAATTCTAATGGCATTCTAAGTATGAACACTCGTGAATCTGGTTCTACTATTAGATTTCTTATCCCTATGGCTCTTTTATGTAGCGAAACTGTTGAAGTAACTGGCAGTGAAAAGCTTATGCAAAGACCTCTAAAACCTTACTTCGACATCTTTGATACTAAAGGCATTAAATATTCCTATGAAGGTAATAAATTAAAATTGTCTGGAAAGCTAACTTCCGGTACATACGAAATAGCTGGTGATGTAAGCTCTCAATTTATTTCCGGACTTCTTTTCGCCCTCCCTCTTGTAGAAGGAAATTCTATAGTAAAAATCACAACAGCTTTAGAATCCATCGGTTACGTTGACTTAACTCTTGATATGCTTAAAAACTTTGGAATAGAAATCATTAATAATGACTACAAAGAATTTATAATCAAAGGCAATCAAAGTTACAAAGCTATGGATTGCACAGTTGAAGGTGATTATTCTCAAGCAGCCTTCTATGAAGTAGCAAAGGTTTTAGGGAATGACATCCAATGTCTAGGACTTAATGAAAATTCATCTCAAGGAGATAAAGAAATTTTATCAATCGTTGAAAAAGTTAAAAATAATGGATTAAACGGAATAAAAATTGATGTTAAAGATATTCCTGATTTAGTTCCTATCCTTACAGTTCTGGGTACTTTCTGCAAAGGTACTACTGAAATATACAACGCTGCAAGAGTTAGAATCAAAGAAAGTGATAGACTTGAATCTACTACTTGTGAATTAAGAAAGTTAGGAGCTAAAATCACTGAACTTCCAGATTCTTTAATTATAGAAGGTACTGGTAAACTAAAAGGTGGCGTTGTTGATAGTTGGAACGACCATAGAATTGCAATGGCACTAGCTATAGCTTCTACTATTTGTGAAGAACCAGTGACAATAACTTGTGCTGAAAGTGTTAATAAATCTTACCCTCACTTCTGGGAACATTTTAAATCTATTGGAGGTAATATAAATGAGTGATGTATGGGGTCAAAACTTAAAAATATCTCTATTTGGTGAGTCTCACGGTGAAGGCATCGGTGTTGTTATTGACGGTGTACCTTCAGGACTTAAAATAGATATGGATTTTATTAAAAGTGAAATGGCAAGAAGAGCTCCTGGTAAAAACAAATTATCTACTAAGAGGAAAGAAGCTGACGAACCTAGAATCCTAAGTGGAGTTTTCAATGGAACTACAACAGGTGCTGCTATCTGTGCTGTAATAGAAAATACTGATACAAAATCAAAGGATTATTCAGAACTTAAAAAGAAGATGCGTCCTGGCCATAGTGATTATGCTGCTTATCTTAAATATGTTGGATTTAATGATTATAGAGGTGGCGGTCACTTTTCTGGAAGAATCACTGCTCCAATAGTTTTTGCTGGCGCAGTTGCAAAACAACTTTTAGCTCAAAAAGGAATTCGCATCTGTAGTTGGATAAAGAGTATTGAAGATATAGAAGATGTTTCTTTAGATAAAATTAATGTAGACGAAGTTCTTATGGATGCTGTACAAGGAAGCGACTTCCCTGTACTTACAAAAGAACTTGGAGAAAAGATGCAAGAAAGAATTGTAGAGGCTTCTATGGACTGCGACTCTCTTGGTGGAGTAGTTCAATGTGCGGCAATAAATATTCCTGGTGGTATCGGCTCACCTTTCTTTAGATCTGTAGAAAGTGTTTTAGCTTCCATTCTATTCTCCGTACCGGCTGTTAAAGGTGTGGAGTTTGGCGAAGGTTTTAACATCTCAAAGCTTCGTGGTTCACAAGCTAACGATGAAATGTACTATGATGCTGATGGAAATGTTAAAACTTACACAAACAATAATGGTGGGTTAACTGGTGGTATTACAAATGGAATGCCTATAACTTTTAATGTTGCTATAAAGCCTACCCCATCAATCTCTAAAGAACAAAGAACTATAGATATAGAAGCAAAGGAAAATACTACACTAGTCATACATGGAAGACATGATCCTTGCATTGTTCATAGAGTAATTCCTGTCATTGAATCAGTTACAGCTATAGCTTTAGCTGAACTAATTCTTTAAGAGGAGGGTTAACTGTGGAATTAAATGAATTGCGTAAACAAATAAATGATATAGATAAAAACCTTTTGGAATTATTCCAAAAGAGAATGGATACAGCTATTGCTATAGGTCAGTATAAAAAGGAACATTCAATGCAAGTTTTTGATGAGACCCGTGAAAAAGAAGTTATTCAAAGGGCAAAAACAGCAGCTGAAGATAAATATCAGGATTTCGTTGAAGCCTTTTATCAAAATCTTATGGCCCTTAGTCGTGAGATTCAAAGAGAGGTATTAAATGAATCTATAGATCTTCAGATAGAAACTTCATCTGATAAAACTGCCAAAAAGCCTACAGTAGTTTTTCAAGGAGTTAAGGGTTCTTATAGTGATGAAGCCCTTAGCTTATACTATGGCGATAATGTAAACACTATAAATGTCCAAGACTTTGAGGATGTTTTTGAAGAATTAAAAAAAGGTACTGCCGACTACGGAATCCTTCCTGTAGAAAACTCTTCCACAGGTTCAATAGTAGATGTGTTTGACCTTCTTGCAAAACATGACTGTTGCATTGTTGGAGAACAATTATTAAAGGTTGAACAATGTCTTCTAGGTGTTAAAGGGGCAACCGCTGAGGATATACGTGAAATTTATTCACATCCCCAAGGTTTTTCTCAAAGCACAGAATTTTTAAAGAAATTTCCTGATTGCTTAAAAACCCCTTATTATAACACTGCTATAAGTGCAAAATACGTTTCAGAGTTAAATGATAAATCAAAAGCAGCAATAGCTGGTAAACGTGCTGCTTCAATATATGGACTAGATATACTTGCTGAGAACATAAATACAAGTAATAACAATTATACAAGATTTATAACTATATCTAAAAAACTTTTAGTTGCAGATACTTCAGATAAAATTTCAGTAATGTTTATTTTACCTCATGAAAGTGGAAGCCTTTATAATGCCTTAACTTATTTTGCTAGAAATAATTTAAATATGCTAAACATTGAATCTAGACCTATGCCAAACAAAAATTGGGAGTACATGTTCTTTATAGATTTTCAAGGGAACTTACATGATCAAAGAGTAAAAAATGCTCTAGCTGACTTATCAGAAAACAGCATATATGTTAAAGTTCTTGGAAACTATAAAGCTGCTATAAATAAGGCACTATGAAAAATTTAATTCTTATTGGAATGCCTGGCTGTGGTAAAAGTACCATTGGCAAGCTAGCAGCCATGAAACTTGGCATACCATTTGTAGATGTAGATGAGTATATTGAAAATAAATATGATGCAAAAGTATCCGAAATATTTGAAAAAAAAGGCGAGAAATTTTTTAGAGATTTAGAATCTACTTGTATAAAAGAATTATCTGAAAAAACTGATTTAGTTATTTCCACTGGTGGTGGTTCTGTTTTAAGAGAAGAGAATATGATTAACTTAAAAGCTAACGGAGTTATCATGTTTATTGATAGATCTCCAGAAGACATAATTTCTGATGTAGATATCGCATCAAGACCACTTCTTGCACAAGGTAGTGAAAGAATCTACACTCTTTATAACGAGAGAATAAACTTATATACTAAGTACTGTGACCACCACATTACAAATAACAGTTCCATTGATACTGTAGTAAATACTCTTTTACTGCAATACATCGTAAAAAAGTAAAATCCACATTTCTATTAACAACTAAAATCCCCAACAGACACTTCAATAAGTATCTGTTGGGGATTTATAAGCATAAATTACTTGTGAAAGATAAGCACTATGTTATGAACAATTTCCTAATTAACTATGTTCTTTAAGATTATAAGGTTCTTACGAAGCCATAACCGCTTTGCAAAAAGGTTTCATTTATAGCTGAACAAAACCTCAACTAAAGTCTTACTTTTTTTCTATGACACTGAAATAGCATTAACAGGGCATGATTCTTCAGCCTCTTTTGCTGTATCCTCTGCATTTCCAGGTACTTGATCTACTATAACTCCAGCTTTTCCGTCATCTTGCATATCAAACACTTCTGGACATATAGATGGGCAGAGTCCACACCCAATACAAGTATCTTTATCAACATTTGCTTCCATATTTAATAACCTCCATGATAAAATAATCTACTAATTTATTATTACTCATTTAATTATTAACTATGCCTTTTATTTTAAAAATATCCAACTTTAATTTTTTATTGCTGTTAGGAAACCATGATAAATCTCGTCATAAATAGGCTCCTCTGAAATATAAGCTTCCGCAGTACCTTGTTCAAGGCTATCTGTTAACTTTGTATCTATAGGCAATTCTCCAAGGAATTTTACTCCTAAGGTTTCTGCATGCTCAATGGGATCTTTATTGCTAAATATTCTTGTCTTATCGCCACATTTTTCACAAATAATATATGACATATTTTCAACAGAACCTAAAATACTTATATTAAGTCTTTGTGCCATATTTATTACCTTCTTCACTATCATAGAAACCATATCTTGCGGAGTTGACACTACTACTAAAGAAGTAACAGGTATCGTTTGCATAACTGTAAGAGTTACGTCACCAGTGCCTGGTGGCATATCTATCAGAAGATAATCTAAATCTCCCCACTGAGTATCTCCGTACATTTGATTCAACATTCCAGTTATAGCAGGTCCTCTCCAAATAACAGGGTCCTCCTCATTATCTATCAGAAGATTTAAGGACATAACTCTTATCCCTAACTCTGTTTCTATAGGATTTAAAACTACAGCCTTTGTTTCTGGATCTTGAAAAGCAGTAGCTCTTTTTTCATTTATGCCGAAAAATCTAGGCATAGATGGACCTGTGATATCTGCATCTAAAACTCCTACCTTATATCCAGCCTTTTTTAATTTCGTGGCTAATATACCTGTAACAGTGGATTTTCCTACTCCACCTTTACCACTTATAACACCTATAATGTTTTTTATGTTTCCGTACTTAGGCATAAGCTTACCACAGGTACTTTCTTGATTATTCTTTCCCTTACAACTTGAACTACTAGCACAAGTATCACATGTTGACATTCTTATCTCCTCTTTTCCTTATACCACTAAAACAAATGACAAATCCAAGTGGAATATTTATTAAAAATCACTAGGTTCTTCTGTTGTTATATTGTAGTTCCAACTATTTCCTGAATATACATTTGATATCCAATAGTTTGTTATTATTCCAGTATCAACAGCTTTTATAGTAGCCTTCGCCTTAAAGGTGGCTTTTAAAGCATTATCTTCTGTAGAACTTTTATATCCAATAGTCTCAAATGTTAATTTTAAATTCCCCATACTAGCATCATCCTTGACCACATTAAGTTTACCGGACATTTGATTTGTGAAATTTTTAAGCTCTGTTGAATATATAAACTTTTGAACATCATCATCATCTGTAATGTTAAAACTTATTACAGAACTATTGCTATTACTACGATTATAAGTATCAACTACTTTTGTTATGCTTTCGTAATATACTTTATTAAAGTACTTCGGCTTTCTAATATCTTCTAAGTACGAAAATATATCTTCATCCAGTCTTTTAGAAACCTTGAATGAATTATTTTCATTAAAAAGATTGCCATCCTCACTACTACTTATTCCAACAACATAATTTAAGGTATCAACTATATCTGCAGCATTATATAGTTCAATAATATAATCTGTTTCTAGAGAAGTCTTACTTGTAGTATTCTCAGCAACTTCTAAAACCTTATACAAATTATTAATCTTTTCTGCATCAGTGATTATAAACCTAAGACCTTTATCTCTTGCATTTTTGATGATTATTTTATCTACATTGCCATCTTTCATATAATCGAAATATGTATTTTTAGTACCACAACCACTTAAAACAACAGCGATAATCACAATAAAAACCATCAATGTTTTTAAGGTTCTTTTCATCTTCAATTCCACCTTCCAAAGTAATACAAATTACACTATCATAACAAACGCCCATCTATAAGTCCCATAATTGAATCTACATGAAAATATGATATAAGAGTTTAGAAATCAATACAGTTATTGAAGTATCATTATTGAAATCTATATATAAATAAAAATAACCTATGAAACAATATAACGTCCTAAAAAGAGAAGTAGAAGGCTTTTTATAGGGCTTCTGCTTCTCCTTTTTACTTATTTAATTATAATATAACGATTCTTGTAAAGCAAATTCTTAACCTTGAAAATATTATCTTTGATGTAATCATATAGTAGAGTCAGTTCATTGACCTTACTTTAAATAGTTTTACAACCTCAACTGATAGAGGTATGTATCCATTACTAAGTATTTCATAACCTTAATCTAAATAGCCTTCCCCTCTAAGGTTACTTCCTTCAATATCCCTCTCAGTATTGTTTCTCTAGTATTATTATCGTCTGCCTCTTTTAGATAAAAGGATATTTTTAAATAAGCTTCATTACCTATAAAAAAATACTCACTTACATTGTAATCTATACCACTCTTATCTGTAAACTTATACTCTGCTACAAGCTTATTGCCATCAAATGAACCTGCATTATTAATATTAAAGTCCCCTCCTGATGGTATCTCTGATAAAACCTTTCCTTCTTTTATTTCTGATTGTATGTCCCCAATATATCTTATAGCTTGAACAGTTCCTGTAATTTTATTATCTTCTGAGAAGAAACTATTATAATACGTTAAACTCAAATCATTAATTCTTTTTTCTTTATACTGCCACTTGTGAGGTATCTTATAAGAAAAGCCTGTGTTTCCAGTCTTAAAAGTTTCAAGGGTCTTCAGATCATTATGTATCAATACAGAATTACCGAGTTTTCCTTGAAAAACCACTCCGAGCATCATAACCGCAAATGACATAATAGCTATTAAAAAAACTAATAATCCTTTTCTAGCGTTGCTTTCTATTCCCATTTTACACCCTCCCTCATCATTATTTTGGATTTACCACCTGTAGAACAGAAAAAGGGGCGCTTTATTTTCGCCCCAGTTTTAATTCTCCATAGGAATTACTACAGTAGTATTTTTGAAATCATAGAACATTAACCAGTAACCCAAATCATCATCTGAAGTCCTATCATTATCAACAGGTGCCCAAACCACATATCCAGTCTTACCGCCGAATGGTTGATCCATTATACCCTTCTTACCTGGAACTCCATAAACAATATATTTTAAATTATAATCATGATCACACTTGTAACCAATTAAAAAATGACCATATTTACTAAAGTAAGGATAATTATTTACCATAGGATAATATATTGCAGTATATTTTTTATAATCATTTGTGGAATACATATCTTCTATAGTTTCTATAGGAACCTTATACCACTTGGTTCTTTTGAGTTCTGGAAAGAAGTCATCGACTTTTCTAAATCCTTCTGTTAAAGAAGTAAAAAATTCTCCCATAGTGCCTCTTGGATAGTCCTCTTCATCAGACCTATTAGGAATACTTCTTTCATATTTCTCAAAATCAACAGGAGGCTCTTCCTTTTTATCTTTAAAACTATATTCAGAAAATGCCTCAATTTCTTCTTCATCGTCTTCTTTTTCTTTCTTTTTCTTTAACTTATCTAATTCTTCTTCTACTTCATCCCCTACTTCTTCTACTATATCAGTTATATCTTCTATTATATCCACTATATCATCTATTCCTCTATGCTTTTCCTCGTCTGGCTCAGCTTCTTCGAGGATATCCTCTTCTGCATCGTCTTCATCTTCATTAGTCTCATCTCTCGTATCAGGGGTTTCTTCTACCTTTTCTTCTTCTTCATCTTCTTGCTCTTCAATATAGCCTTCATCTTCATCAATGTTTCTTGTAGTAGGTTCTTTATCATTTTGAATACTTTCAAGAACTTCAAAGGACATCCAATCTTCAGGAATTTCCTTGTTTGAGAAGCCACACATAACTGATACAAGCTTTCCATCTTTAAAAATTCCGATAGCAGTTCCGCAGATTTTATCCATTGCTACACCTGTTCTAGCTATGTTCTCTACAGGATATTCTAGCACCATATCTGCTTTCCCAGAATCAACCTTCATTTTACCTAAGTCTATCAGCTTATCACCAACTTTTTTATCACATACCAATACCATGTGATAATCATCCTCTATTTTCTTTAAGTTTTGTACGTAAAAATTAACCTTGCACTTATTATTTTTAGTTTCTATCTTTACATAACCGTTGGGCGCTTTGTCACTTGATAGACCATAGCCTTTATCATTCTCTTGTAATATAATAAATAGCCTACTATACCGTTTTTTTTGGGTCAAAATAAAACCCCCTCATATTTATACATTATAAGTATATGAACGAGGGGGCAAAAAATTACCTATTATGTTTTTTTATCTGATTCACGCAGTTAGATAGCTTTGCAAATTCTTCAATTGATAGAGTCTCACCTCTTCTTTTAGGATCAATGTCCGCATCTGCAAAAGCCTTTTCAAGAAGTTCTTTCTCTAGTCCAAGTCCTTTCATACCATTCCATAGAGTTTTACGTCTCATATTAAAGGAATCTCTAATAATTCTAAAGAACAACTCTTCATCCTCAACTACCGCTCTAGGTGCTGGAAGTTTATCTAACCTTATCACTGTTGAATCAACCTTTGGCTGTGGTATAAAACAGCTTGGTGGTACTACTCTTACTATCTTAGTATCACAATAATATTGAACTAACAGTGTTAATGCCCCATACTCTTTTGAGCTTGGATTTGCATTAATTCTATCCGCTACTTCTTTTTGAATCATTACAGTTATAGATGTAAAATTATATTTTTTATTTAATAAATCTGTGATAATAGGTGTTGTAACATAGTATGGTAAGTTTGCAACTATCTTTACAGTATCTTCGCCTTCTATAAGTTCATTAAAATCTACCTTCGTAGCATCTTTATGTATCAAGGTAAAATTATCAAATTCCTTAAGTTCTTCTTGTAATATAGGAATCAGTGAACTATCAACTTCTATAGCAATTACTTTTTTTGCTTTTCCTAAAAGTTCTTTTGTAAGAGTCCCAACCCCTGGTCCAATTTCTATAACCACGTCATTTTCATTTACTTCTGCACCGTTGACAATATCATTTAAAACAGAGTCGTCGGTTAAAAAGTTTTGTCCTAGACTTTTTGTAAATTTAAAATTATATTTTAATACTATATCCTTAGTCGAATTATTTGCCATTTTTCGTCTCCTCATTAATTTTATTCATGGCTACCATAAATTCTTCCTTAGTAACCCCAAAATTATTTAACCTTTTTAAAAGTTGATTTGCATTTCCATAGCCAATCCTAAGTTCCTTCCCTAATGCTTCTCTCCTTACTTTAGCATCTGGATCAGCAGTGAGTTTAAAGAATATCAAATCCTCTATATCAAATTCTTCTCTTTTTTCTTTCATCTCACATTTTGCATTTTCAAGAGCTTTAATTATAGCAGCAGGTTCTGCATTCTCAACACCAATATCTCCATCCTTAGTTCCTTCAATTCTTGAGATATACGCATGCTTAACCTCTGGGATTCTTTTTGAAATTATCTTTCTTATTTTTTCTCCAGCAAAATCAGGATCTGTTAAGACTATTACTCCTTGTCTTTTCTGTGCTTCCTTTATCTTTTCAATAACCTTTGCATTTATTCCAAAGCCGCTTACAGATATAACTTCTGCATCCACGGCTCTTTTAACAGCAGTTACATCATCTCTTCCTTCTACCACTATTATTTCTTTTATCATTGATTCTCATCCTTTTAGTGAATATTTTCTATATTCATTTTGCTAATTGTAATATAGAAATACTTATGGAATTATTCTATCCTTTAGAAAAACCCTATTATAGCTTACCATAGTTGGCTAAAAAATGCACATCCCTTGATTTTCTGTAATCTATAAGCTCCATTATTAAACCTTCATCAAAACTCTATGTACATATTGATGAATCAAATTACATATAAAAATTCTTTATCGGAACTTATATATAACGCATTAGCGGTTAATTCTATTTTTTAAAGTTCTTTCAGTAATAAGTCAAAAAATAAAATAAGGAGCGAAACTTGCTCCTTATATAATAAACATCACATTAACATGAAATGTATTCTATTCTAATACATATACTTCTACGTATCTAACACCCCAACTATAACATTCTTTTAGAGTATTAAAATATACATCTATCTTTTTACTTTTTATCGCTGAACCAGTATCAGCCGCTATAGCATATCCATAGCCGGATATATAAAGTTTGGTTCCTAGTGGAATTACTGACGGATCTACTGCTACAGTGCTATATCCACCTGGATTTCTACTAACGGGCAATCCAGAAGCTGTTCTACTTCCTACACCAGGATTACCAGCAGTATAAGCTGTCGATATCATCGTATACTTCCTTGAATATGAAACATCATTTGTTCCTCTTGAAGTGACTCCACTTTCTACAAGATTTGGCTGTTCTATTGTAGGACTTGGCCCAGGTGTTAAAACACCAGCACCTCCTTCACTAACAGTATTGCCACCTTGAGGCGATTCCGAGTTTTCAAAATCCTGTAATTTTGCTTCTGCTTCCTTTTTCTTAATGTCATCAAGAGTTGCTTTTGATGATTCTATCTCTTTAGCTTTTTGGCCTTCCTTTTCTTGAAGTTGCTTTGATAAACCATTTGCTTTATCCATTTTAGCTTGTACCTCACTTAGGTACGTCTCATTTTGCTTTTTAGTATCTTCAAGTTTTTCATTTTCTAAAACTAGTTCATCTTGCCTTTGCTTTGTATTAGCTTGCTTATCCTTTAATTGTTCTAAAATGCCTTCGGTGCTTTGTCCTATTTTTTGGATGACCTTGACCTTTTCAAGTAAATCTCCTAAGCTAGATGAAGAAAATAATATCTCTATTATCATATTATTGTTATTCTTGTACATAAGTCTTAATCTTTCATAATACTTTTCTCTAGCTTCTTTTTCGTCTTTCTCTGCTGTTTCTATATCAGCAATAGCTTTATCTATATCAGTTTGGATTTGGTCCATTTTTTTATTATTTGCGTCTATGGTAGCCATGGTATCAGCTATTTCATCAGCGTACTGATCTATTTGTCCTAATAACTGATCTTTTTCTTTTTTAAGGTCATTTAATTCAGCTTGCTGTGAATTAATTTGATTTTGTACATCTTCAGAGCTTTGCACTGCTTGTACATTCGTACTAAATAACATAGCTGTTACACACAATGCTGCAATTGCTTTCACTGATTTACTCATCTTATTTCCTCCACATTACATCTTTTGAAGATAATAAGAAGTTCTGGAACAGCTCCAGTGACGGAACTGTTCCTAGTCAAGCTAGCTCTTTTACTTGAGCACACTTCTGGAAACTACCTCAATTTCAAAGGAATTGTCTTAATTTCTAAAGAATTTTTCTAAAGTAATTAACACTTCCTTAAGCTGGAACGATTCTTAAACTGAGATATTTTGTATAACTCTTAACTCTCCAGAAACTTCACTTTACTAACTTCTTATTCCAGTACATAGACCTCAACGGATCTAATACCCCAACTTGTACATTCTGCTATGGTATCAAAATACACATCTATTCTGTCATCTACTATTGCTCCACCAGTATCTGAAGCAATTGCAAGTCCGTATCCTGAGATGTATAATTTGGTGCCAAGCGGAATTACTCGTGGATCAACGGCTATAGTACTGTATCCACTTTCATCATGTACGACATACTCTCCCGTTGCAGTCCTGTCTGTCAAACCTTCTTGTTGCTTTGAATAAGCTGTTGCTCGCATTGTTAAAACTCTGCTAAATGCATATGGTATTGTTTCACCACGAGAAGAAACTACTTGAACTTGTTTTGGTTTACTTCCCTCGCTTATTACCTGATTTACAGGTTGCAAAGTAATTTTTTCTGCTACAACTTTTCTAGACACTTCAACCCCGTCTTCCAAAGATACCAGTTCTTCAACGTCTTTATGTCCAACTTGCCCATCTTGAACAACTCTTCGTTCTCCAACATAAACATTTGGATCATTTTCTGTTACGACTTGGTAATCTAATTGCTGACTTTTAGTTTCTACCCTTGTATCCATTCTAGTTATGTTAACTATTGAACCTTCTTCTAAAGGCTCTTTAATGTCTGGTATTATTCTGTCATTACTTCGAATTGAGCTTATGTTCGCATTCTTAAAGGTGTCTAGACATTCTTCACTTTTCAGTAAAGTATCTATGTCGTCTTGTGCTGATTTTATCTTAACCTGTTTTCCATCTACGTTGATTGTAATATTTACTGCTTTTTTAATATCTACGATTTGTCCATCCTTTATTTTTGAGTCTAAACCTGTTGAAATAATATCCTCTGGTGCCAATTCTATATTAGCTTCGGTTAAGATATCTTTTAGGTTGCTTTTGTAGGTTACAACCTCTATCGGGTTTTCGTCCACCATAAAGGTGACATTCTTTCTCACTTGTCCAATAATGATAATTGGACTGATAATTAGTATCAGGAGCAAGAAAAAGATTACTGCTTTAGTACCGTTTGAAAAATTTCTAGTAGCTTTTTCAAAGGTAGTTTTAATATTGGTCAGCATAATAATTCCTCCTCTTGGCAGAAACTTAGTTTACATTATAGCCAATATAACTGTCCTTTGTCAAATTTCTTGTTTAAAACACGAATCTTTGACCTAAATTGCAGCTATGACTAGTATAGCCTCAAGGGTTGATATTAGTGCCTTTACAGGATCCAAAATGCTCCAGCCTATTATATATTATTCAAAGTCACTGAAATTTATAACTAGTGACCAAGAAGGTTATTAACATATTATATCATTTACCAATTTTTAGCAAATCATAAGAATTAGAAATCAGTCGTTTATTTACAGTTTCTTCCTCTATGTTTTTAATCTCTGCTATTTTCTTAATGACATAGCTTATGTAATCAGATCTATTCCTTTCTCCTCTATATGGAACAGGCGTCATATAAGGCGCATCAGTCTCTACCACCAAATGTTCTAGGGGTATTTCCTCTACTACCTCAACGAGTTTTCTAGCATTCTTGAAGGTTAATACTCCTCCGATGCCAAGATAATAACCTAGTTTAACGCATTGCCTCGCCATTTCCACACTTCCAGAGTATGCATGAACAACACCTTTAACCCTTGGAAACTCCTTTAGGATTTTTAGAGTATCCTCATGAGCTTCTCTATCGTGAATAATTACAGGTAAGTCTAATTCTTCTGCTAGCTTCATTTGATCTCTAAGTGCTTTTTGCTGCACTTCTCTTGGAGGATTCTCCTCCCAATAATAATCTAGCCCGATTTCTCCTATAGCTAAAACCTTTGACTCTTTTGCCAAATTTCTTATAATCTCTAAATTATCTTTATCCAATTGATCTGCATGTTCTGGATGAATTCCCACTGCTGCATAAAAACAATCATATTTTTTCGCAAGTTCTATAGATTTATAAACCCCATCCATGGAAGCTGCGCAATTCAATATGTTTTTAACTCCATTTTCTGTTATCTCTCTGATAATTTCTTCTCTATCTTCGTCAAAAGCGTCATCATCATAATGAGCATGAGTGTCAAAAATCATTCCCTCTGCCTCCTTATTTACCTTGAAAACGTTATCCATATTATATCATATATTTTTCAAAATCTTAAACTTAGAAACTTTCTATTTTTTTTGATGAGCCTTAAATTAGTCTATTTTCCTCCGTTTATATCAACTTTCCTCCTTTGATACATATTATTACATTTTTCTTGAAAATATAAACTGATTTTTTCGAAAATCCACTTAAATTTTTATATAAAATCATTAAAATATAAACCATTTTAATCGAATTTTGTAAAGGTTTTAATACTTCAATATAATTTGCAAGTTCCCAATAAATCGAAGAAGATTTTCCTGTATTTTTGTTATTATACTCAAAGGCTTCAAATCAGTATAATGCATAAATAGATGAAAAGATGGAAATACCATATATGCATTAGATTTTAGGAGGTTTTTTCATGCAAGGTAATGTAAAATGGTTTAATGGTTTAAAAGGTTATGGCTTCATCACCTCTGATGATGGCTCAGAAATATTTGTTCATTATTCTGGTATCTCTGGTGAAGGCTATAAGTCTCTAGAAGAAGGTGACAAGGTTTCCTTCGAAACTGCTGAACACAATAACAAACTTCAAGCAGTAAATGTAAAAAAAATATAGAGTAAGGATTATCCTTACTCTATATTTCTTATTACATAAAAGAATTAATAACTGGTGATAATAATCCCATAATTGCGCCTAAAAGTGCACCAAGCCAAGTAATTGCATTGAGTTCTTTTTGTGCTATATCAATTATAATTTTTTCTGCATAATCTACATCGAAAGAATTAATATTATCCTCAACTATCTTGGCCAAGTCAACAGTTTCTAAGGCTGTTTCCCCTTTCTCTTTAACAAGGGTTATCAAAAATTCTGTTCCATAAAGAACCATTGAATCTCTTACTTCTTTACTGCTATTATTAATAACAGCTCCAAGTTTGATTTCTTCTGCATTTTTTATCAATTCATTTATAATTTCTCTAACTTTTTCTTCTGTTTCAACACTTTCAATAACAGTGCTTATCATATTGGTAATAACACTATTTATAATAGAAATAAATTCTTCATTTTGCTCCCCAAACAACTCTTTTATCGTATTCTTTTTAACAATTATCTCTTCTAAATTATCAACAAGTATTTGAACATTTTGTGAACATAATAACATGTTTTCTATCTTTTTTATTACCGTCTCTTTAGTATTTTCTGATAGATTTTTATCTATTTGATAAGCAATTTTTGCTGGTGACATTTCAATTCCTTTATCCAAAAATTTGCATATAAACTGAGCTACTTTTATCTGACTTTCATCTTTTTCTAATTCTTCATTTATAAATATATAAACTTTTTCTGATATGTTATCAGGCTTAACAAACATAGCGACCATTGGATTTAATTGTGTAGCTATTACCTTGTTTACTAAATTTTTTATTTCTTCCTTAGTACTTTCTTCATTAAGGGCTTTCTTTAATTCTTTAGCTATTGGTTTACTATTGTTAATAATTAAATTCTTAAATCCATCAACAATACCTTCCTTCATTACTTCTTTTAAAGGACGATCCTCTGTAACTATAGGATTAAGTATACTTTGAAGTAATTTTCCAGTTATTCCTGATGTTTGATTATTATCTTTTGTCTCAGATAAAGCCAAAACAATTTTTTCTTTTAATTTAATATATATTGAGTTTTCAATTATAATCCTTGGATTTCTTTCTAAGATATCTGAAATTTTTCCTACTATATATATAGTTATTTTTTCTTTAGTTTTTTTGGTCCTTATGTATGCTAAAATTTTATTAAATATCATACTTTGGCAAGCCACTTTTAATGAAGAATATTCATCTTTAACAAACTCTTGAAGTTTTTCCTTTATAGTTTTCTCACTACTTGCTGCAAGGTTTATTTCTTTTTTTAACCAATTATCTATTTCCTTTGCCATAGAATCACTCGTAAAGCGATCAACTAATTGTTCCTTTGTCAACAAATGTGTTCCTACAGCTTCTCCAACACTTTTAGCTATTCTTTCTCTTTCCTTTGGAATAAGTCCTGGTGTAAAAGGAACCTTAATTCCTAGAAACCTCTTTTCCTCATGAGGTCTAAACAGCATTTTTATTGCAAGCCAATTAGTTATATAACCAATTATAGATCCTACAAGCGCTCCGATTAAATACTCCATTTTTTCATACTCCCATTAAGAATATGCCGCATGCAATAACACATGAGGCATATTATGTATATATTGTTTTTTATCTTTCATTACCGGCTAAATCATCTATCTCTGTTATTGTTTCTTCATCTTCTTCTATTAACTTTTCCTCATCACCAGCATCATCAACATCTATAAATTTTTCTTCATATTTTTTCATAACTTCATCAAATTCTTTATCATCATTTACAGGCACTAAATCTTTGACTCCTTTTACTTCTTTAATTCTCATTACAAAAGCTTCATCTTCTTTGCCTTTTTCTGCTATTATAGCATAGCTTCTATTTCTTATTTCTATTTTTTCTATTAATTCATATTCTATCTGATTTTCTTCCATAATTCTTCTCCTTTAGCTTCTTTATTCCTAACATTAATTATAAATATAAAGGTAGTTTCTGTCTATGGGCTTAGCCAAGTTAAAATACAAGTCATAATCTGCATAACTAAACATAAATTCTGGTATTCCTGCTACATAAGGAGCAATCTCATATAATGAAAAATATATAACAAGTCCCTTATCATTTAAATAAAACTCTTGATTGTTCTTTATACCTTTGAATCCCAGATTTTCTTCCTTGAAATAAAGTTCTGGAGTTTTACTTATATCTTCTTTTATTCTTGTATTTATTAGAGCTTTATAATCAACACCCTTCTTAAATATATCCTTCAAGTTAAGTTTCTTACTATTAATTAAATCTAAATTTACACTTTCAACATAAGTTATTCCATGAGCTCCACCACTATATTGATAATATGTTATATTGTAGCTTAGAATATAGTCATTACATAAGTTTACTTGTACATCTGTCTGTAGATAATACTTGTTAAAAGGGATTTTGTTGCTTTTTGAATAATTACTTGCCTTCATCGCTTCCATCGAGAGATTTCTATCAAGGGAACGTATCTTTTCTTTAAAATAATCATTAATACTCTTCTCAAGTTTTTTATCCTTAATACCTATGAGCACTGGGATAGTTAGCTTTGATTCATAATATTCATTGCTGTTATTCGATTTATCTAAGTTTATATACTTGCAACTTCCTTGTGATTTTATACTTCCTATATTATTCTTGCCAAAAACCATAATAGATCTTTCTATACCAATGAAAGTATTTATATTTGTTAAGTTCAATAGGATTAACATCATTGCTATTCTTTTTATACTATTTTTCATCATATAAAGTACTCCTCTCAAATTTTCAGCCTTGGTTTAGTATTATCAATTAGAAATTTTATATGTATACCTAGCTTAAAACATTATAGATAATTTTTTCATATACATTTTTTCTCCTACAAATAAAACTATTACCCCAAAACTTCTTTCAAATAGTATACTTATCATCTAAAAAGTAGCTTATTGTAATGATCTTTCTCCAGTTGTTACTGTCCTTACTGATAGTTTCTTGGCACCATGGTTTTGTATTTCTAATTCCGGCATTAGCTTTCTCTTTCTTAAATGCTTGATTTAAGTTACTCCTAAAAATGTTGGACAGAGACAAGAAAAAGAGGCTAAACATACCTCTTGTTTAGCCTTCTTTAAACTATTTTGTCGCTTCAATTTGTTTGATTAAATCTGTGAAGTCTGCTCCAAACTTATCATAAACAGGTTTTACAGCCGTTTTAAACTCTTCCTTTGCTGCTTGGTCAAGTTTAGTTATTTTGACTCCTGCATCTTCCATCTTCTTATACATAGTGTCTTCATTAGCTTTCCATTCTTTTCTTTGAAAATCTGACGATTCTATTGCTGCTTGCTTTATTATTTCCTGATCTTCTTTTGAAAGTCCTTCTAATACCGTTTTACTTGCTACTAATATATCTGGTACTCTTGAATGCTCATCAAAGGTATAATACTTGGCAACATTATATTGAGAAGAGGAAACATAGGTAGCTACGTTATTTTCTGCACCATCAATTTGTCCTACTGCTAGAGCTTGAATAACAGCCGCTGGATCCATCGCTGTAGGGGTAGCTCCTAATGACGTAACTAGTGATTTCATAAGGTCACTTTCTTGAACCCTTATTCTTAATCCACTTAAATCTGCCACTGATTTAATTTCTTTTTTATTATTATAAAAGCTTCTTGCTCCAGAATCATAGTAAGTCAATCCAACTAATCCTACCTTTTCAATATCGTTAAAAGCCCGCTGTCCGATATCACTAGATAATACAGCCCACAAATGGTCTTCATCTCTATATAGATATGGTAAAGATAACACAGTCATAATTTTTGAGTAATTAGATAGCGGCGTAGCACTTACTCTTGTAAAATCAATAGCACCCATTCGCGTCTGTGCTATAGTATCTTTTTCTGACCCTAGTTCAGAATTAGTAACAACCTGTATATTTATTCTTCCATCTGTTTTTTCTTTTACTAGTCTAGCAAATTCATAATCACCCTTAGTTGTAGGGTATTCAGGTGCTTGAGATTCAGCTAGAAATAAAGTTTTTACACTTGTATTTTTATTTTCAATCATATCTATATATGTGTTGCCTTCGGTCTTATTACTACATCCCGAAAAACTTAATATACCAATCATCAGCATCGATATCGATATTACTTTTTTTAACATTTTCGTATCTCCTTCTGTATAAAATAATCTTTATAGTTTAAAGTCTTTTATAGTACCATCTAACCCTTCAGCTAAGTTACTTAATTCTGATGCAAGATCAATAAGTGACATCATACTTTCTGCTTGCTGATTAATTGCTTCAGATATTTCTGAACTTGACCTATAATTAGAATTTGAGATGTCATTTACTTCATTCATCCTATTTGAGATGTCATTTATCATTGCAATAAAATCTTTAATTTGAATTGATATTTCATGAACATCACGTTCTACACTGTTGTTAACTTCAGATATATTCTTGAAGTTTTTCATTGTGTTTTCAGCAATATCATTACCTATAGATATTTGTGTAATACTTTCATTCATTTTATCATTTATATTATCAGCTTCGAACTTAAAGTTTTCAACTATCTTACCAATTTTTTCCGCAGAATCATTGGACTCTTCTGCTAATTTTCTTATTTCTTCTGCAACAACGCCAAAACCTCTACCACTTTCTCCAGCTCTTGCTGCCTCTATAGCCGCATTTAGTGCAAGCAGATTAGTTTGACTAGCTATAGACGTGATAGTATTTACTATAGAATTCATTTCCTTGGCTCTTGAATTCAGATTATCTGTTATACGTGAAGTATCATTAGCAGAATTCTTTATTATTTCAAGCTGGCTTAAGAATTCGCTTATATTTTTATTACCTTCATCAGCAATGGCAACTGAATTATTAGCACTCTCTAAGATTTTTATAGAACTCTGATTGATATCTTGTGAAACTTGGAACATCTTGTTAAGATTTTCAACAGTATCCATAACCTTTTCGTTTTGCATATTTACACTTGAAACTATTTCAATGGAAGTAGCACTAATTTCTTCAGTAACAGCACCATTTTGACTTGAAGTGTTATTTAACTCCAAAGATGTCGAGCTAATATTGGTGGTAGCATCATTAATTTTATGGATAATACTTTTAAAATTATCAACCATGTTATTAAAAGCACCTGCTAGGTCATATAATTCATCTTTAGTTTTTACATTAACCTTATCTATCATTAAGTTATTTTTAGAAATTTCAGTGGCTTTATTCTTCAACTCTTCTATCGGTTTTATAAAACTGTAGGATAATAATGCTACACTACTAATTGCAATACCTAAGATAAAGATAAATAAAATAGAACCTACTATAGATGCTTTTCTGTACTCCGTAGCTATCTGTTCTTTTAATATTTCACTATTTTTAGCAGCTTGTAAAACATACTTTTGGGAATATCCCTTTACATAAGTTACAATGTCTCCAACATTTTGAGAATTCTTAATTGCCTCGTCTTTTTTATTTGCATTAATACTTGCCTCAGTTAAATCTATACTCTTACTTACAGAATCCATCAGTTTATATATCTGATACATCGAAATCTTTGAGTTATCATTTCCCTGTGACTGAAGTATAGCTTTTGATTCCGCTTTTATTTCTTCTATAGTCTCTCTATATTTTGCTTCTGATAGCTTCTTGCTTCCAAATTGTACATCAAGAAGTTCTTTATTTACACTAGTAATTTGATCTCCAATTTTGTTAGCTGTATTAATATCCTCTAATACATTTTCATACTTGTTCTTTGTTTGCATAGAATTGTAAACTAATAACATTACCTCTGCAGACATCAATAAAATTATTATAGAGAATATTCCCATTAACTTCTGTTTTATACTTATTCTGAATGTCTTTTTTTCTTTAATACCGTTCGACATAATTTCTTCCTCCTGTTGTTTATTCGACTTTTTTCACATTCTTTATATCTATCGATATCAACACATATATCTTTAGCTACATTACTATAAATTTATACTTTCCCTCAAATACCTTATTATGGTTTCAAAAACAGCTCAGCCTTTTCTTTAAAATGTAATGAAAGTTACGATTTTCTTTTCCTATCTAATATCTACAATTTGTGAATAAACTGCTGTTCACCATAAGAATAATAATTCCCTCATTACAAATACTATATAAAAATAAATGTGAGGTGTTAATATGAGTGATAAGTCTAAGATTATAAAAGTAAAAAAGAATACCCAAGGAGACATAATATACGTAATGCTTGAAAACGGAAATGTATATCCAATAAATGAGATAATAACCATGGCAAAAGAACATTTAATTGAAGGAGTCAATGTTGCAAAATCAAGAAATGGTAGAGAATACTTAAGAAGCAACCCAAATGATGAGGAAGACGACAATCTAGATAATAAGCCAACTTTTCAATAAACCAGATGATGCTTAGATAGTAAACGAAATTTTTAATAAATATGATGCATTCTAGATAGTGAGCTAAACTTTTGGTAAGTATGATGCATCCTAGATAATAAGTTAGCTTTTGATAAATAAAGTTATATCTTATAAATAATCGAAGTCTTTATTAAACATTGAATAAAATTGTGATATATGATAGTATTTAGTTAAAATTTATAGGTGATGGAGTTCACCTTAATCGCTTGATGCTAATGACTCCTACAGGTAATGGTCAAGGATACCTGTAGGAGTTTTTTATGAATATTTCTTAGGAGGTTTTTATGTCAGAGATAAAAGAAAAGTTTTTCTTGTCCGTAGAGAAAGTACATCATGTAGCGCTATTGGCTAACTTAATAAAATGGACTGCTATAGCAAGTATCGTAGGAATAGTTGTCGGTTCATTATCAGCACTATTCCTAGAAAGTTTAAATCTTGTGACCAATACACGACTTAATCATCCTTGGTTACTATTTCTTCTTCCACTAGCAGGCGCCTTTGTTAGCTTTTTATATTCTAAATATGGAAAAACGTCATCACAAGGTAACAATTTGATCCTAGATCAGATTCATGGAGGAGATAACGGAATACCTTTAAGAATGGCACCTTTGGTTTTCATCGGTACAATAATCACTCATTTATTTGGTGGTTCTGCTGGAAGAGAAGGAACTGCTGTACAGATAGGTGGAAGTATAGCAGAATACATAGGTAAAATTCTTAAGCTTGATAAAACTGATAGAAGAATAATATTGATGTGTGGAATCAGCAGTGGCTTTGGGTCAGTATTTGGAACTCCATTAGCAGGTACTATCTTTGGAATGGAAGTAATTGCAATTGGAACTATGGAATATAGTGCTTTAATTCCTTGTTTTATTGCAAGTTTTGTTGGAAACTTAGTTACAACTGTTTTAGGAGCAAAACACTCTCACTACGCTCTAAGTGGTATTCCAGAATTGTCAACAATGGTATTATTAAAAGTAATTATAGCCTCTTTACTATTTGGCTTAGTAAGCATACTTTTTAGTGAAGGTATTCATAGCTGTAAAAAAATATTTTCTAAACTATTTAAAAACCCAATGATAAAGAGTATCATCGGTGGCGTAATCATAATATTATTAACTTTACTTATAGGAACAAGAGAATATTTAGGCCTTGGACTTCCATATATATCAGCCTCTTTTAATGAAGGTGTGCCCAAGCTTGCTTTTTTAGGAAAGATAATTTTCACATCTATCACTTTAGGAACAGGCTTTCAAGGTGGTGAAGTTACCCCTTTCTTCTTTGTTGGCTCCACCTTTGGAAATGCATTAGGAGGAATTTTAGATCTATCTCCTATCTTCTTAGCTGGACTGGGACTAGTTGCTGTATTTTGTGGTGCAACTAATACTCCAATTGCTTCCTTCTTTTTAGGATTAGAATTATTTCATGGTGAGGCAGTTATATACTTATTTATTGCTTGTATAATTAGTTACTTATTTTCTGGTTATCATGGAATTTACACTTCTCAAAAGATCGGTAATGCAAAAACTAAACTGCTGAGGCTTCCTAACAATACTACTATTGGTTCTATAAAAGAATATCGAAAGAGGTAGATAATTATTTTATCTACCTCCTTTATTTTAAGCTAAGTTTTCTTAATCTTTCTATTCTATTATTAAATGATGGATGGGTTTGAATTCGTTCCTCTTTTTCATCGACTTTTAATAAAGAATTGTTCAATTTCGCAAGTTTTGTAAAAGCAGATATTAAAATTTCAGCTTCTATTCCACTTTTAAGAGCATACTCATCGGCTTTATATTCTTGGTATCTAGAAAAAAACATATAGATAATACTAAAATATATACTTAAACAACCTACAAAGAAAGTAATTCCTATAGGTATCGGAATTTTTATAGAAAAATATAACTCTACACTATCCATCATGTATCCTATAAATGTGAAAATTGGATAAGCTAAAATTAGTAAAGTAACCTTAATCCATAAATGATATTTCTTTATATGCCCTATCTCATGAGCTAATATAGCTTTAAGCTCGTCAACTTCCATATTTTCTATAAGATAATCTGATATAAAAATTTTTTTAATGATTAGACCACCTACTAAGGCATTAGCCATTTTACCCTTAACTGCGGGCCATTGATATACCTTTACTTTTTTAATATTATGTTGTTCTAAAAATTCTAATACTATATCATTTAAATTTGGAAACTTTATCGCTTCTGCCCTTAAAGAAAAATAAAAGACATAAGGATAAATTAAATTTATACCTATAATTATAAATACAGATATAAATATGTTTACAAACTGATTTATCAAAACTTTATTAATAAATTCAACTTTGACCAAAACTATAACAAAGCTTGGTAACAACAAAACTATCGCAGCTCTAAAGGTATCCTTAACTTCTTCCTTTATAGTAGTTTCAATCCCTCTTACCTTTACATATATAGGATGATAAATTATACTACTATATACTAAGATGATAATTATAAATATAAATGGTGACAACATCATAATGAATCTAGTAAATTCATTCTTACTAAAAAAATTAGAAAAGAAAAAAGCAAATAAAAAAATAGATATTATTATAATTAAATTTTGAAAATTTTGTTGCTTCTTAATTTTTGCTAGTGTTTCTTCTACTAAATCAGTCTCTCTAAAAAACCTCTCTACATTCTTACTAATTAATATTGGTGTAATCATATTAATGGCTATAACGATAACAAGACCTAAAATATTTATAATTCTCATTATAATCAATCCTTCTTTATGTTTGCAAATAATTAACAGAGGTCTTTTGGACCTCTGCTAATTAAAGATAATATGTAGTTTACCACCAACCGCAAACAAGATATGCTGCAGCACCACCAACAGCGCCTAATATACCGCCGCCAACTCCGCCACCTACAGTTCCTACTACTGGAAGAGTAACTGTTCCACCAGCTGATCCTGCAATAGCACCACCAACAGCACCACTAACAGTTGATTGAGCAAGGCTCTTCCAACTCCAGTCACCACCATCGATTAAAACTAACTCATCCATTGTGCAAGTTTCAAAATTTGTCATAATTTTTCACCCCCTATATTTATTCTTCAGAAATATATATTAATTTTCTAAAGGCTTGATTAGACTAATACTTGAAGTTACGTTATTTTTTTTTCTTGTCATAAATAATGAAAACAGTAGCTACTATAAAACCTACAAAAAACGGTATAAATATACTCATTTTAACCATATCCTCTTTTAAAATTTTTATATTTCTAATTATAGATACCCTGAGCCATAAATTGAAATATTGTTTCAGATTTACCGCTTTAAGATTTAGTAATATCAACAAAAATATTTATGAATAACCAAAGTTTTCATTTTGGGTATCTATACGTAAGTTCCATCATCGAAATTTCAATATATTATATGAAAATTCTTTATCACAACTTATACATAAATATAATTTTATATATTTATTTTACTTTATTTATAATATTTTGTATATATTTTAAATGATAAATTAACGTTAATAATGTGTAAAATTTTACAAAACCAGTGTTTTATACTATCTAAAAGCGGCGTCGCTTAGACCATATTTAACGTCAACATTAACGTAGCTTCCATGAACAGTTCCTGAACCATTTACAATAGTCATTTTTCTTGAATATACATCATTTCTGTAAATCGCCTTACTACAATCAGCAACAGCAGTAGCTATTATCACTAACTTTTCCTTTTCCGTTGTACTTGCTGTAACTTTACTTTTTATAATTGAATCTGCTGTTGATGAAACACTTCCATTTTGTGTTGCTATATCAAAAGCTAATGCAAAAGCTCTTTCTGACTTTAGGTTATACTTTTGACATATAGCTAAGGCCCTATCTGCAACAGGTTTCACTGCATCCATTTGAATTTGCTGGAATTGTACTGTTCCACATAAAGCTTTTATTTGACTGTTCCACGGTTCAACGATCTTGTTACTAGAGTTATTTATACTTTTTGCCCAAGCTAATTGTTCCGATTGAGATTTACTTAACATATTGTGAAAGCTATCATAGTTGCTCCCAAAAATTTGTCTTGTTAACGCATTGTTTTCTGTATCCATCCTTCTTAATAATGGCTGAAGAGAGCCTTGTCCAATATTCCATTGTAAAGCTCCTACAGATATTCCTTGTCCATCAAAATTACCAGTAACATTTACAAAACCACTACCTTCAAAAGATGAAGTAATAGCAAGGGCTTTCTTTAATGCTATCTGTTGAGAAGAGCTTGTGTTGTTATTACTAGTTCCTACATTTTTAAGTGCTTCTGTTATAGCATTTTTAGTTGCTGCACCGACTATTCCATCTGCGGTTAAGCCTTTTGCTGTTTGGAAAGCCACTACAGCATCATATGTATTTTGTCCAAAAACTCCATCAGCACCATTTGTATCATAACCTAATCTAGTTAAGTTCACTTGAAGTTGAATTACTTCATCTCCACTACTTCCTATCTTTAATGCCAAAGAAGGATTATTTAATGCTGATATTGCAGTATCTATTGCATTCTTAGTATTAAGTCCAACTATTCCATCAGCAGTTAATCCTCTTGAATTTTGGAAAGCTACTACTGCATTATAGGTATTTTGTCCAAAAACTCCATCTGTTCCTTTTGTATCAAAACCCAATTTAGTTAAATTAACTTGAAGTTCTTTTACTGCCTCTCCACTGCTTCCCAACTTTAATGCTGAAGCTGCAGTTAATGCATCACTTATAGCTGCCTTTGTTTCAGTTCCAACTATCCCATCTTGCGTTAACCCTTTTGCTGCTTGGAATTTTATTACTGCAGACTTTGTTAAATCTCCAAAATCTCCATCTACTGTTGAAGTAAAATACCCTAACTTTTTCAAAGCGTTCTGTAAATCCATTACTTCTTGCCCAGTACTTCCTTTTTGTAAAGTTCCAGATATACTTAAAGAATCTGAAGTACTTGCAGCTGCAACTAAATTCGCTGTAGCAGTTGCTGTTTTTGTTTCATTTGCTGTTTTAGTTGCACTTGTATTACTAGTACCGCTTAACAATGCGCTAATTGAATTGATTAAATTAATTGCCATATTTTCTCCCCCATTTTTATAGTATTCCTACTCTACCATTTAATTTATTGAACCCTACAATAAGTAATATAGCTAAAGTTTTTAAGAAAATTATTTTTGTATGATCTTACATAGCTATGTTATAGCTGTAAAGCAGAGCTTTTTATTATATTTTCTCCATGATACCACATTTTGGTTTAATTGTATTTATAATCATGTTATATTTCCATTAATAATTTGTTGCATAATAATCCATATTTCCCTTTTTTCTAAAGTTAACTAATTTATACTTTCCTCAATATAGCTATATAAATATTAAATGAATTCTAATATAAAAATGTAACTTATATATATGACTGCCTAAATTTTAAGCTACTACCCAAATTTTAAGGCTATCTTAGGATAGAGATTATCTTACCTAAAATAGCCCTTATTAATTAGTTCACTTCGTATTCTTCTATATTGAAATATTCTATTTTATCATATGGTATGTATTCTTTATACCCGTTATTTGGATTTACAAATATATAATAGGATTTACCCATACCATTAGCTCTTCCATCATACCAATTTAAAAATATATTTAATGCTTCCATAGATAAGTCATAGGTTTTAATATTGTTATTTGTCATAGTTATAATAAGATTTGCCCTTGATTTAGCATTTACTGTAACTACACAAGTTGCTGTTTTACTATCAGCTGTTGTAGCTGTTATCGTTGCTGTACCTTTCTGCATTCCTATAACATTACCATTTGAATCTACTGTAGCTACATCTGTATTCGCTGATGACCAAGTGACAGATGGTGAGTTAGTTATTGCTAGTAGTGGTTCAACTTGTCCTATTGTTATAGAAATAGCTGTCTTGTTTAACTTTAATATTGTATCTATCTTTGGTTCACCAGTTACTGTAACAACGCAAGTTACTGAATAATTACTTCCATCTGTAGCTTTTGCTGTGATACTAGCTGTTCCTGCTTTAATAGCTGTAACTTTTCCATTATCATCAACAGTTGCTACTGATGGATCACTAGAAGTCCAATTGACTTGTATTTCTGCTGGAATCTTTGTCACTTGAAGAGTATCAGTTTCTCCAACCCTTAAAGCACTAGTCCCTTTATTAATCTGGATGTCGTAGATTTGATATGCTTCTACTGCTGATAAGGCAGGTCCATTGCATCCACCTATTGCATATATTCTGTCGTTTAAAACAACTGAAGTATGATATGCTCTGGTACTTAACATATTAGGTAAGCTTGACCACTTATTTGTTATTGGATCATATACTTCTACAGATGATATGTAAACAGCATTTCCGCCACCAGTGGCATATATTTTCCCATTATATGTAAATAAATCAAAGTACCATCTGCTATCTTTCATATTAGGTAGCAATGTCCAAGTATTCTTTTCTGGATCATACACCTCTGCTGAAGCAAGACAGTTAGCATTTTTACCTCCTATTGAGTATATCTTTCCGTCCAACACAACTGATTCATGATAATGTCTAGTATTATTCATACTAGGTAACAATGAAACAATACCTGTCACTGGATCATATACTTCTACAGATGATAAATAGTTACCATCAAATCCACCAATTGCATATATTTTTCCATTAAGTTCAACTGATGTATGCGCATATCTAGCTGCCTTCATAACAGCTGATGTTGTCCAAGTATTTGTTGCTGGATCATATACTTCTATAGATGATAAAACAGCGCTACCGTTATGTCCTCCTACTACATATATCTTCCCATTGCACACAACTGCGCTAGTATAATACCTAGCTTCCTTCATGTTAGGTAGTGACGTCCAAGTATTTGTTTCTGGATCATATACTTCTGCTGACGCTAAACCCTTGCTTCCGTTATGCCCTCCGATAGCATATATCTTTCCATCTAACTCAACAGAAGTATAATAATGCCTCGGCTCCTTCATACTTGCCATCACTGTCCAAGTATTTGTTGCTGGATTATAGGATTCTACAGAAGCTATAGATACGCTCCCGTTATGTCCTGCCATGACATATATCTTACCATTTATTACATATGAATTTTGCCAATGCCTAGTCCCACTCATACTTGCTACTGGCACCCACTGATTTGACGGTGTTGCAAAAGTTGCTGCTTTTACTGAGATAAGATTTGCAGAACCTATGATAAACATCAATGTACAAATTACTGCAATTATCCCCGTTTTAATTTTTAGTTCTTTTTTTAATCCCACTTAGATCCCTCCAATTACAAAATATTGTTTTTATTTTATTTCAATATAATTATGTAAAATTTTATCACAAGTTGCAAGAAAAACTATTCGTCAAATATCCTCTATTGAAAACTTATTAGTTTCTTTAGATAAAAATGATCCAAAGGAACTTGTACAATTTCTTATATATGTTCCGATTAAAAATCTACACTGCTTTTATATGCGTGGTATAAATCAAATGTAGAAATATTATTGAAACTTATATTCTACTATTCTTGCATAGTGAAATACTCGATTTCCTCATGTAATATTGAATCATTATTAATCGTAAAAATTTTACTAACAGTCTTATCTTTGTTTGAAACAGCCTCATACCAATTTAAGAATTCTTCAAATTTTTCTTTTGTTATGTCATAGGCTTTTATATTGTCATTATCCATGGTTATAGTTAGTTTAATCTCTGATTTAGAGTTTTTATAGGCTTCAACTATTGTTACTCCCTTATTGTTGTTTATTCCGCCAATTGAATATATTTCACCTCTTAACACAAAGGAAAAATGACCATATCTACCAGCTATCATGTTAGCCTTTGTCGTCCATGTATTTGTTGCTGGGTTATATACCTCAATTAAAGATAAATATTCTGTTTCGTTATAACCACCTATAACATAGATTTCACCATTCATTTCAACTGAAGTATGTTGCCTTCTAGGATTATTCATCTTCGATAACATTGTCCATGCATTAGTTGCTGGATCGTATACTTCTGCTGATGATAGAGGTTCATTAGAAGTTTTACTTCCACCTCTCCCGCCTATTACATATATTTTGCCATCTACTACAGTAGATGTATGCCAAATCCTAGCATCCTTCATACTAGCAACAGTGCTCCAGAAATTGCTTTCTGGATCATATACCTCTACATTAGAAAGTTTTGCACCTGATTTCTGGCCACCAATTACATAGATCTTATTATTCAATACTATTGAAGTAGATAATGTTCCTACATTTTTCACGTTTGCTGCCATTGTCCAACTATTTGTTGCTGGATCATATACTTCCACTGAAGATAACTTTCCATATTCACTTTGCCCACCAATTACATAAATTTTTCCATTCAATACAACAGAAGAATGGTAGCATCTAGAACTTTTCATACTGCTAATGATTGTCCAACTATCTTTTACAGGATCATATACTTCTGCAGAAGAAAGGTATCCTGTCTTTCCCCATCCACCAATTACATATATTTTTTCGCCTAATACAACTGCAGTTGAATGGCTTCTAGCTAAATTCATATTTGATAAGCTTGCCCAAACGTTTTTCACAGGGTCATATACTTCTACTGTAGCTAACTTCTCCCCTTGACTTTGGCCTCCCAGTACATATATTTTTCCGTCTAACATAACCGTGGTAGCATCTTGTCTAGGGTTTTTCATACTGTCTACCATAGTAGATTCCTGTAAGGCTGAAGTTAATTCATTAGCCTTTGCAGTAAGAATATTTGTACTTCCCAAAATAAGTACAAACATACCTATTGCTAATATAAGCCCTGTTTTAATTTTAGATTTCAACCTGTTTTTCATTAATATCCCTCCATTTGATAAATAATACATTTATTCACCTTTGATTATGTAATAAATTTGTTATAAATACAACTACATCCACTAGTAAATAATATATTTTAAAGTTTTGGATTATATATGTAGTCTTCATAAGGGATTATAATTACATTACCTCCAGTAGCTTTGAGATTTGTACCATAAGTAATACTCCTACCAGAAATTAAATTCAGACCTATATCATAAATTGCCTTTACATGAGTAGGAACATCTTCAACAACAGTCCCTGTCATAGCTCCTTGGCTAATTAGTTCTTTTGCTATAGATAGTCCACCAACTCCTACAACAGGGATGTATTTTGATTTATCACCTTTGTTATAGCCATATTTTTGGAGTGCTTCAATAGCTCCCATAGCCATCTCATCATTGTTACAAATTATTGCTTCAATTTTACTACTAAGTGTTAAAAATGCTGATTCGATAGCAAGCCTTGCACATTCCTTATCCCAATTGCAAGTAGTTGCGAAAAGTTGTTTAACTTGTATGTTTTCTTCAGTAAGTGTTTGAATAGAATATTTAGTTCTTTCAATTGTTGATAAATGATCTTTGGCACCTTGTAAAATTGCATACTCCAGTATATTATTTTTATTCTTATCAATAATATCTTTATTTTCCTTCCATACATTAGCTAGTATTTTACCTTGTTTAACTCCCGACTCTTGAAGGTCTCTAGCTATAATTGCAACTCTAGGCAGATTTTCAAAGGACTTCGTCAACGAAGAAGATGTAGGCAAGAAAAGAATAACTGGAATATTTAAAGTTACTACTTTGCTAACAGTACCTTTAATTTCATCCGCATTGGCAGAAACCGGATTAACTACAAAAAGGTCATAACCCTTATCAAGTGATTCTTGTATATTTTGATTCTGGATGCCTTGATCCCATTTTGAGTCAATAAAGATAAAATCAACTTTACTAGAACTTTCTTTCTCAATTTCTTCTAATTTTTCCTTTACATCGGCGAGCAATAAATTATTTATATCTCTTACAAAAACAGCTACTTTAAATGGCTTTTCATTAGTAATAGCATCTTTCGCATTTGTAGTATGGTTAGCATTATTCAATAGTAAAATAGTTATAGTAGCTAGTAATATCGATTTTTTTAAAAATTTCATTTTAGTCTCCTATGCATGTGTATTGAATTAAAAATCCATTATTATGTTGGCTTTAGAGTTTAGATTTATACTATAATATTTTCCTTCTTAGACCACTAGGGATAAGCCCCTTATGAAGTCGTTGACTAACAGTTTATAATATCTTACAATTAAGCTGAATAGAAAGTTCTTCCATTGCCATTAAGAAAGAGAGGATTAATTATGTCAAAACATACTTTAAAAAATTCAGATATCATCATAGCTATCAATGATCTTGGCGCTGAACTATGCAGCATAAAAGATGCTTCAACAGATACAGAATACCTATGGAATGCTGATGCAACTCATTGGAAACGCCATTCACCAATTCTATTTCCTATCGTAGGTGGCTTAGTTAATAATGAGTTTACTTACAAAGGTAAGACTTATCCTATGTCACAACATGGTTTTGCTAGAGATTCTGTCTTTGAATTAATCTCTAAAACTGAAACAGAGCTTTCTCATAGGTTAATTTCAAGCGAAGAAAGCTTAAAAGTATATCCTTTTGACTTCATCTTAGATATTAGCTACAAACTAGAAGGCAGAAAAATAACAGTTTCTTGGAAGGTTACAAACCCAAGTGATACAACTTTATATTTCTCAATTGGTGCTCATCCAGCATTTATGTGCCCAGTAAATTCACAAGGAGTTCAGTCAGATTACTATATAGGTTTTGATTCTAATAAAAATATTACATACTCTTTATTAGGTACTGGCGGTTGCTTAAATCCAACTACTTATGAACTTCCTCTTGAGAATGGTATTGTAAAAATAACTGAAGACCTTTTTACAAAGGATGCTCTTATCATAGAAAATAGCCAAAGTTCTAGAGTTTCTCTTCTTAATCCAGAGAAGAAACCTTATGTAACAGTTACTTTTGATGCTCCACTATTTGGATTATGGTCTCCTGCATCAGGGAAAGCACCTTTTGTTTGCATTGAACCTTGGTATGGAAGATGCGATCAAGAAGGTTTTACAGGTGAATTTTCTGAAAAACAATGGATGAATTCTTTAGAAAAAGATCAAATCTTTGAAGCTTCTTATACAATAGAACTTTAGTTTAATTTTATGGATTTATGCGTTAGATTTTTTTCGTCAATATATACACTTTTCAACATTTAAATGATATAATTATTTCATGTAAATTTTTACAATCAGGGGAGATACTTATGAAAATTGATTTCACACTAACAGAAGAAGATTACTTAGACATTACCATGATGCATATGAAGGGTTCTAAAAAATTTAAAAGTTCTTTCATAGCTCAAAGATTTGTTATACCATTCCTTGTATGCTTAGTTGTATTCGACGTGGCAAAGCACTTTGGTTTTATTCCTGCAATAATAGCCTGCGTGGCACTTTATATTGGTTGGGTTCTTTTATTTCCAAAATACTATAAAAATTCTGCTTTGAAAAAAATCAGAAAGATTAGTGCAAAATCTGGAGAAGGCGGACCATTTGGAAATTGCTCAATTGATATAACTAGCGAAGGTGTTGTAAGTAGCAATAAGGAAGGTTCACTTAGAACTAACTGGAAAAGAGTAAATAAGGTTCAAGAAACAGAAAAATTTCTACTTATATATGTAGATAATACTAATTGCTGTGTACTACCTTTAAGAGCCTTTAAGGATCAAGACGAACGTAAGATCTTTATGAATATATTAAAGAAGCATTGCGAAGTTGAACAAAAGGATTTTGTTACTAAAGGTTAATAATTTACAATCAAGCACTAATGTATATTCCCATTAGAAATATACATTAATTTTATCAGCAGTATATGAACTTAATGTAGGAAGATTATTGCACCTTATATAACTAACAAAATATTAATAATCTCTTTATATACAGCTAACAATAAATAGGGTATAGAGTAATACAGCCTTTGTATCACTCTATACCCTATTATTGCATGTCCCATTTTATAAACTTCTGTACTTCTTTAAAGCAAGAGAGTTTAAAATTATAAACAATACTGCATAACCTGTTAAAACAATTATATCAACAACTACAACACTTAAACCTTCACCTCTCAATACTACAGAACTAAGAGCCCTCGCTCCATAGGTTAATGGGAAAATCTTTGATAACATTAGAACCCAAATTGGTGCTTCTCTTAAAGAAAATAAACCACTAAACAAAATCTGCGGTACGATTATCAAAGGAATAAATTGAAACAGTTGAAATTCATTTTTAGCAAAAGCTGAAAGTAATGTTCCTAAGGCTAATGAGCCTGCTGCTAACAATATATTTATCAATAGAACTATAAAAGGATTTCCCTTTATCTCTATCTTTAGTCCATAAACCATAAATACTTGTATAACTATAGTTTGCAAGGTTACAAATAAGCCAAAACCAAAGAAATATCCTAGAACAATTTCCATACGTTTTATCGGTGTCGCTAATAATCTATCCAAGGTTCCACTTATTCTTTCTCTTAGGAAAGATACTCCAGCTAAGAGAAAAACAAAGAAGAAAATAAAAAATCCCATCATCATTGGAGCTATTCCATCAAAGGAAGTCATATCCTCTGAACCGTTTAGAAAATTCAGTTCCTTCTCTAGTGGTTTAACCCCAAGCTGTTTAAGTTGTGGCTTAGATTCTAAATTATCCTTTGTAAACTGGCTAATAGCAGTACTAACTGATTTAGTAACTGCTGCAGTAACATAAGTCTGGGACCCTTCAAGATTGATTATTATTTTATTATCCTTAAACTCTATAACTCCGTCTATCTCTCTACTTTTTAACTGTTCTAACGTATCAGACTTCTCCTCTGACAACTGTATATTTGCTTCTTTTTCAAAGGCCTCAATTAATTGCTTAGGCATATTATCACTATTAAGTAACACTAAATTTGCCTTGTCTATGGTTGAGTTTAAAATTATATTAAGCAAAAATAGTACAAAAACTGGTGCAATGAATAAAAGACCTAAAGATCTTTTATCTCCAACCAACTGTTTTACAACTCTTTTTGCTATAGTTAATGTCCTCACGCCTCTGCTTCCTCCTTTACCCCACTGTAGCATAAGAAGGCTTCTTCTATATTCCTAGCACCAGTTGCCTTGATAATTTCTTCTGGACTTCCTTCAGCTATGATTTCCCCTTCTCTTATTAACGCCAATCTATCACATTTATAAGCTTCATCCATTACATGAGTAGTGACAATTATAGTTCCTCCAGCAGCTCTTATTTTCTCAAACTCATTCCAGAAACTTTTTCTAAGGACTGGATCAATTCCTACTGTAGGCTCATCTAGAATTAAAATTTGTGGTTTGTGCATCAAGGCTATAGCTAGAGATAACCTTCTTTTCATTCCACCAGAAAAATATCTTACTGCCTTTTTAGCATACTCTGAAAGACCTACTAAAGCTAAAACCTCTTCTGCTCTAATCTTTGCTTCTTTTCTTTTAACACCATATAATTCTGCAAAGAAAATAAGATTTCCCATGGCATTAAGATCTTCATATAAAGCATCGCTTTGTGCCATATACCCTATTTTTGTAGCTATTTCTAGAGATGGCATCCTTACTCCAAGTACTTCTATATTCCCACCACTTGCTTTATTCATACCAATTATAGCTTTAACCAAGGTTGTCTTTCCTGAACCAGATGGTCCCAAGAAGCCAACTATTTCGCCTTTTCTGATATTTAGATCTATATCCTTTAAAATAACATTATCTCCAAGCTTAACTTCAACCTTTGATATGGTAATAACCTCTGTTTCAGTCTCTAACATAGTACATATCCATCCTCTCGATTTTATGGTTATGAAAATTTGTTATAAAATAATTTATAGATGTTCCGATTAAGAACCTATATTTTCTTAGCAACTGTATGTAGATTTAATATAGGAACATTATTGGCAACTCTACATTTCTTATGTTCAAGGTTATACGTATTGATAATTAGTATACTCGCACGTACAAACTCTGCTCATCTATTGTTAAAGTTTTTACATAAACTATTATATACAGTATTGGATTTATTTATTTGTTATTTTTCCATTACTTTTATATCTTATCCAATTGGCTTTATAACAATCTTATTTTGAGAGAAAAATTCGTATGAGTACATTAATAATTTTAATCATTCCTATTATTACTAAATTTCTATTTATTGTATTTATTCCTTCATTATTATAGAAAAAATGTTATAATATTTTAAGATAATCTGTTATAAAAAGGAGAAAAATCCATGAGAGAAGATGACGATAAGAGTATTTTTATAGGTGCAAGACCGCTTAGTAAGGAAGAAGTCAAATCTATCGTTCCTACCTATGATGCACTCTGCGACAGAATAGAAGACATACGAAGAGAAGCAAAAAACGTTGACAAAAAATATATAACTACAAATAAGAAATATAATAATACCCTTGCCTTATTTGGAAATAGAGGTACTGGAAAAACCTCTACTATGTATACTCTTATAGAAAAATTAAAAAAAGATAAAGAGAATATTATCCTAGATATCCTTGAACCTGATAATATTGGACCAGAAGGTAAAATAATTGGCTGTATTCTTGGATTATTTAAGCAAGAACTTGATAACTTAAAAAGAGAGATTGAAGAAAATCCATGTATCTTACCTTTTGAAATAAAAAATCAATTTTTTAGCGACTGTCGTTTTAAAGAAAGTAATCCTCTTCAAAAAATATATAATGACCTAATAGAAGCTTACTGTTATACAGAAAAAGATTATAGGACATTACTAACAAATTCATATACAGATATGAATTCTTATGTAAAAAAGACTTCTTATATATTTAATGCTGATATGGAGTTCTCTAAGAAATTTGCTCAGTTTATAAATGAATTTGTAAAAGTAAAAAAATCACTAATTAATGGATGTTTAAATGAAAAAAATGAAAAAGAACCTCTAATATTTATTTTTATAGATGATGTGGATTTAAATACATCTAAATGCCATGAAATTATTGAAGCTATATTAAAATATGCTGCTCATCCAAATATAGTTTGCTTTGTTTCTGGGGATTACGACACATTCACAGAGGCTTTTACTGTTTCTTTACTTAAGAAAGAAAATTTATCAGTAGCTAATATAAACCTTACTGAACATATAATAGAAAAAAGACCTATTCTTCAAAGTAAGCAAGTTCTGGCTTATGAATATATGAAAAAGGTTTTTCCTAATGCTTACAGACATTATGTGAATTATTGGGACTTAGCACTTAAGCCTACTTATAAATTTAGTAATAAAAATAAGATAGAAGAAAAACAAAAAACTCTATATGGATTATTAAAATCATTACTCGAAATTAGTAGTAAACTATATAATCCTAATTCAGATGTTTGTAAAATTGAGAATATTTTTGGGTTTGAAAAAGAAAGTGATGAAGAAAATCCTGAATACTTTTATCCAGCATATAATATGTTTGATATTACTTCGAGAGGTCTTGTGAATGTATACCTTATCCTAGATAGGCTACATAGAACTGACTATGTTAAAATTTCATCATATAATAATGAAGAACCAACAAGTTTATTCTTTGTAGATGTCAAAAACTTAATTGATGTAATTATAGATTCTTCTAATTTGTTATCACCTCATAAAAATGATATTCTTCAGAATTATATTTTGTGGAGTTCAACTGAAGAACAAAGTAAAATTGACTTTTATCAACTAAATCTATTAATTCAGCCAATGGCTGATAACTCTTCAATGTTATATAATAAACGAACAAAATATTCGCTTTTTTATCTTTGCTATTTTATAACTTTACTTTTACCTAATATTCAACATATAAAAGAAGAAAGAAAAAATTCATTGAAATTTTCTTTGTATATACTTATTAATGATCAAGACCTAAGTGAAGTATATCCTTATAATCCAAATATTTCACAAGTATGTCCAGCTGTTCTATATATTCCAAATATTTCATATAAGCATTTCATATTTGCTTTACTGAGTGAAAATAACTTGGGTGTAAGTCAAAATATATATAAGTTTTTCTTTGATTCAGAATTTCTTCTTTCTACATTTAGCAATATAAACATTTATAATAATGAGTTTGGGCTTAATTCTTCATATATAAAATTTTATGAATTTTTAAAAGTTAGAAAGAAAAAAAAGAATATTAATCTAAATTCTATCAAGGATTTCATTCTGTCCAAAACATATGAAACAGATGATACTACATATGTAAGCATAATATTTTATTCTATTTTTGATAATTTCATAAGCAACTCATTTGGTAATTCCTACAACACACTTCACACAGGAATTTATAATTTCTTTAGAATTATGAAATTAGCTTTCAAAAATGCATGTACTGAAAATAGTAAACCTATTTTAATTTCTTCAGAAAATTTAACTTTCTATTTAGGAGAATTGCTGAAAAACTACAAAGATAATTTGCATATTAATTCACCTTCAGATTTATCTACAACTTCAAATTTATTGTACAATATTCATAATAAACACTTAGAAAATGAAAATACTTACTTAAACATAGACACTACTATCCAAAGCTCAATTTATAGCAGCTTTTCTCGTCACTTTATCAACCAAATTTTAACAAGATATAATAACTATAGCAACTTAATGATTGACATAAGTTCTTCAACAGAAAAGTTACAAACCTTGTTTGCTGTGGATACTAGTGATTCCACTATTAAAATTCATATAGAAAACCTAAAAACAAAATTATTTTCTAGGTTCAATTCATTTACTGAAATGGGAACCTCATCACATGAGGATAATGAAATGCCTATTAAAATTATAAACTTAGATTTATACTTTAATGTTGTTGATGATTTAAAAAAACTACTTTATGCGCATAAAATTCAAAGTATTGATATAAAAGATATACTAAATAACTTGATAACTTCCTTAGAAAATGATTTTAAAATAGAATTTACATCATCACCCTTGAAAGAAGAGAAATTCTTTACTGATGATGAAAAATGGGCTATTAGAGCCTATAGCTTATTTATCCAACAATCCAGGCCAGAAATACTTGACTTAACTAAACTTCAAGAAGCTAAAATATATATAAAACAACTAATAGAATCCAATAGAGAAAAACAAAATAAATCTGAAAATGCAATCTACGAAAGATTAAAAATCGATTCTGATGAAGAATAATTAAGAGGTGCATCCATGCTAAGAAAAATAGAAACCTCACTTGCAATACTTATATTTCCCCTTAGGAGCTTAAGCCTATATAAAAAAGATTTGTTTTTAGACATAGCCTTATCATCAAACAAAAATAACCCAAGCAACAAAACAGTTGTAGACCATTTGTGGGACAACCTAAATTTAGACTTTAAGCCACACAACATCGATGAAGTTAAACTAACACTACAAAAGCATTATCCTTTTATCTTTGAACATAAGGAATTCGATAAAAGCTATGTTATGTGCAAATACTTCGATACGATAAACAAACTTTCCACCTCTTTGATTTCTCATAGAGATGGAAAGATAACTTTTAAATATTGGAATAATAAAAATGATAAAGAAATCTTTGGACCATATGATACCTCTCAGAAAATTATAATTTTAAATAGTTTATCTAGAATGATGCCTTTAGACATAGTTGCTATAAATTATTTATTAGAGAATGATATGGATGATATTGATCAATTGGATGGATTTTACTCAAGCATCATGCTTGCAGATATGCAACTTGAAGATACTTTAGTTAGTGGTGTTGCAGAAAATCATCTTCATGCTGGGGCTTGTTTTAACTTCGCAATTTCTTGGAATATTATAATGAATATATTTTTCCGTGGAGATGTATCATATATAAGTCATATGGGGATACCGTCAAGCCTTGTAGAGTATGTACTTTCAGCTATAATTCTTAGACTCACACTTTGTATTTTTCTTTTTGGAAAATATAGTAGTAGCTGCGAATGTAACAAGCGCTTTGAGGATTGGATTTCTGAATTTAATCATAAAACCTGTTTCCCCCAAGAAGATTCTGACGGAGTTAATAATGAATCACTGAAAGAATCTTATTTTAATAATTCTTCTGATGAAAAACTCATTTATGACTTTATCACTTTACTTTCCTACGGTGAGGATATTTCTAAATGGATTAAGAATAAGAGCATTATTAGCAGTGATGAAACAGACTTTAGCACTTATAAAAATCTCTGGGATATCCTAATTAAAAGATATTCTATTGATATGGAAGAAAACAGCGAAGATTTTGTCTTTGATATTTTTCACAGAGCACAATGCGTAAAAACTTATGGCGAGAATGTGTTTATATTCTATGCTCTAAAATATATTAAAGAAGAAAAAAGTGATACGATGTTTTCTCAGCTATTTTTGAACTATTTAAGAATAAGGACTAATTTCTTTAATCATATAGTTCAAAATGGTGCTACAGTAAAAGGTTTGGATTATTTTAAAAAATACTATCATAAGGCAAGTAAATCAATCGCTTATACCGATACTAAGTATTACTATAAGACACTTTTTAGGACTATGTTTCAAGATAATTTTCTAAAAAAACTTGAACTTCGTACTTCAATAAACACTAAATCTTTTAGAAAAGACCTTATAAATATTCTTTCAGCATATAAAGAAGTTATTGATGAGGATTTTCTTCATAAGACTAATGAAATTCTCGATAAAGAATATAGTAAAATAGGTGAAAATGCTTTTCCTCTATTTGGTTTGGTGATACATCTTTTAAAAGAGGAAGATATACGATCTGAAGAGAAATGTTGGCATTTACATAATAAAGATACCCAGAGCACTGCTGGTGAATTATACTTTGGTATCTTACAAGAAAAGTATATGTCTCAAATTCAAACTTTAGTAAACTTAAGAAATGAAATTCCACATTTATCTCAATTTATTTTAGGCTTAGATGCTGCCAGCGGAGAAAATGATACTCCTATTTCCGTATTTGCTCCTGTCTTTGATAAAGCTAGAGGTAGCAATGGACAAACGTTGAAATCTAAAAATAAAGATGGTAAGTTGATAAAAAATAAAAGCCTCGCTTTTACTTTCCATGCGGGGGAAGACTTTAGGCACCTATTATCTGGACTTAGAAGGATTGATGAAGTTATAGAATTTTGCAAATTTCATGCTGGTGATAGGATTGGTCACGGAATAGCCCTTGGTGTTGACGCTGAATATTGGAAACGAGCAAATCCTGTTGTGATTTTGCCTAGAGGTGAATATTTAGACAACCTCCTATGGGTTTGGGGTATATATGCAAACGAAAAAGATTACGATCCTAAAATAAATATCTACCTTGAAAATCAAATTTATACTTACGCTTCTGAAGTGTATGAAAATATGAACGGCATCACTACTCCAATGCTATTTAAAGCTTATGAGAATCGCTTTAGGAAATTTGAAGTAAATGAGAGGTACAAAACTGATAACTATTTAGATAAACCAGAAATTTTTTGTATAAGAGCAGCCGATGCTGATACAAAAATATGGAATGCAGATAAATTGAATCATGTATATCACTGCAAATGCTACCTAAAAAAACTCTATGAACCTATTCAAGTAGCTGTTACAGATATAGATTGTGGCATGATTGTGAAGATACAAGAAATAATCAGAAAAAAAGTAGCTACTAAAGGCATAGTAGTGGAAGTAAACCCAACTTCTAACGCAGTAATTGGAGAAATGGATTCTTTATTTGACCACCATGCCTATATAATTAATAGCATATTAGAAGATAAAAATACTAAAATAATGCTAAATGTCAACTCTGATGATCCAACGGTGTTTAATACCAATGTTAGTAATGAACTAGCTTATTTATATTACGGATTATTACATAAAAATGTTTGTAAAGAAGTTGCATTAGCTTGGATAGATAAACTACGTGACTACGGCATAAAAACTTCTTTCATAAATCATCAAATAAGACATAAAGAATATTATCAATGCTTAGTAGAAGTTTTGAAAAACTTAGGTGCTGATATTTAAATTTTTAAATATCAGCACCTACAATTTCTAATTTTGTACAAGTTGAAAAGACTTAGCCTTTGCTGTGTCTATTTTTAAAGAATCTAGTAATACACTTTTTGATTTATACTATTTTAAAACTGTTTTTATTAACAACATACTATACAAAAGAAGGTGAACCATGACTAATACATTCAACTTTACAAATAAAATTCCAGTTACAGCTATAGATTTAAATATCCCTTGGTACTGGCCAAAGCTTGGCAGTTGGAGGTAACGGCAACCCAATACTATCCACAAGTCAACCATATAAAAACTTAAAGCTGTGTATAACTTCAATTAAAAGTCCTCCATTTGATGCTAATAGTAGTTGTCTTTCTATAGAACCACTAGTTGAACCAATACATCAGCTTGCCTCTCTCTATCCATCGCCATACCCTTATAACATACATGGTGAAACACCTCATAGTTCCATGGAAAATCAAGTTTCTGCCCTAGTTCTTGAAATGGCAGGTATAGATTATATAACTGCACATACAGTTGTTAATGAATGTAGCAAGGAATGTTTGCCATTAAAAAGGAGCATTGAACACTGCTGATACTGGACAATCAATTGTCATCGATTCTGGAGAAATTGAAGAAGTTATAGTTGTTAATAAAAATAAACTCTATGAAGGAGAGAATTTTATGAGTTACATATCATACTGTGGATTAAAATGTTACAAATGAACCTATTTTAACAAAGCCTAATTCTAAGGTAACTATCGCAAAGAATAGCTTAAAATTAGGCTTTGTTAAAGAATTACTATGATAAAATTTTTTTAATATAATACCTTCTATAAGCCAAATAGAATAACAGCTCTAATAAAATATAAATACATCCCGTGAACATTGAATATTTTATGCCATAGCTATTATTAAACCCAATTGAAGATAACTTAAAACATATATAATAGCCCCCTAAATATATTCCTAGAAAACAAGGGACTAAAAATAACACCATCAATTCTTTTGAAATATTTGATGACAAGTCTCTTTCTGTAAATCCAATCTTGTACAACTTTTGATATTTGACCTTTTCTCGCTGTTCTTCTAATAATAACTTGAAATGTATCATTAAGTTTGATGCCATAAAGAATAATGAAAACACGAAGCATAGTATAAACATTAAGAACCTACTAGATTCTTTTAATAACGTTAAATCCTCTATCTTAGAAACAGGCTTAAAGACTTTTATATCATCCTTTTCATTTTGAAAAAACTGTTTGGTATTTTTCTTATTATAATCTTGTAGTTCCTTTATTAAAGCTTGTACTACTTTCTCCGTTTTACTCCAATCATTAAAATTTATAAACTTAATGTTCCCTATGTTCTTTAATGGTGATGTTGATTTTATTTTTAAGTAATCCTCATCACTAAAGATTAAATAGTTAGTATTCTTTAAGATAGGTATATTATTAAAAAGTATTTTATCAATTTTATCTTGGCAAGTATATGTAATTTCATTTATTTTATAACTTTTGACTTCTTGATTATTATGGAGATAACCATCATTCTTATTAATTTGGTGCAAATATGTGTATTGTCCTTTTTCTACAGTTAAATCAATTCCAAGGGATTCCTTTAACCTTTCATCAGAGATTATAGTCATCGCTCCTTGGGTAATAAATTCTAGATTATCTATTGAATCTATCTTAACATTATTATCCTGAAGTATACTCTTTAATTTATCTTCTGAGAGTTTATTTTTATTGTATACTTCTCCATAAGCTAAATCATATGGATTGCTTATAAAAATATTTTTCTGTAATATCTCTGTACCGGTAGAACTAAAGCTCATAAAGTAGACTATTGTAGTAAGAAACAATGTAGATAAAAAAATAATATTCTTAGAGCTTCCTATGGAATATTTTAAATTGCTTACCCATACTAAATTATTAGCAGTTTTCTGTTTAAATAACTTAAGAAACTTGTCTATAAAAAAATGTAAGTTTGCCACAAATAAATATATACCTATTAAACTAATAACCATATTTACATAAATAGGAATAAAGCTTTTTTTATTAATTATTCCAACCCACTGAATAATAATTGAGCTAATAATAAGAGAGATTCCTAGAATTCTGAAGATTTTTTTATCCATAAAATTATAATCAGCTCTATGCTCAGCTTTTAAAAGTTCTATAATTTGGTATACTGGTACGAATACACAGCTTTTTAAAATCATTATTAAATTAATACTGCCTAAAAATACTATTGTATATAGATAACTCTTAAGATTCATAGAGAAATCTATATTAAGATCAGTTATCTTTAGTACAATACAATAAAATATTTTTGAAAACAAAGTCCCCATAGCAAGTCCCACTAATATAGAACCAGCTGTGATTAAAATATTCTCTAAAACTATAATTTTCCTTATATCATTATTAGTCAAACCCAAAGTCATAAAAAGTGAGAAATCCTTTTTTCTAGATTTAATAAAATAATTATGAAAGTGAACTATAAAAACAACTGAAAATATACCCAAAGCCAAAGTTGGAGCAAATAAGTTACTTGATATCATACTATTTACTTTTGACGAATCATTAAAATCTTTATTTGTATACATAGTTAAATACAGAAAAACCAGCATAGTTATGAATCCACTACATAGAAAGTATATAGCATATCTTCTTATGTTAACTTTAGCCATCTTTAATGAAAGTTCTCTAAAGTTCATTTTTTTTCATCTCCAATACTATTGAGTTTTTCTAATATTACATTAAGGAATTGGGTCCGCTCTTTGCTGTCTCTAGTAACTTCTGAATGAATCAGCCCATCTTTAATAAAGATTATCCTATTGCAGTAACTAGCTGTAAATGGATCATGTGTTACAACTAATATTGTATTGTTATTCATCATGTTTAGCTTTTCAAAGTATCCCATTACAGTATTTGAAGACTTCCAATCTAAATTACCCGTAGGTTCATCAGCAAATATAATATCAGGATTGTTTATTATTGCCCTACCAATAGCTGCTCGTTGTTGTTGTCCCCCTGAGACTGAATATGGATATTTATCTTTTATTGTTGCAATATCAAGCATAGCCATGACACCATCGATTTTTCCCTTCATTTCTTCTGGCTCATGATAATCTAAACTCAAAGGCAGCATAATATTTTCTTCTATCGTTAAACTATCTAACAAATTGAAATCTTGAAATACAAAACCTAAATGCTCACGCCTAAACAAAGTCATATTATTCTTAGACATCTTTTTTACGTCTTTACCCAAGATTTCAATCTTCCCTGAACTTAATCTATCAATACCACTAAGCAAGTTTAATAATGTAGTTTTACCACTACCAGAAGGTCCCATTATGCCTACAAATTCGCCTTCTTCTATTTTAAAATCAACTCCATTTAATGCGTTTGTTGAATTTTCATTATTCTTGCTAGTATAAACTTTCTTTAGATTATCCACACTTAAAACCAACATATTAATTTCTCCTTAGGTCTTATATTTGCTGAAGTAGTTTAATTATAGAAATCATTCCCTCTTTATGTATCAATACATTTATACCTTTTTCATATATTTCTCAAACTTGAACCGCGACCTTCCAAGCAAACAAGTTTTTATTATTTCACTTGTCTACCTAGAAGGAAGCATACATTTTATTTTAATTTATGCCATTCTGATTTTAATATTGCATACTCATAAGTATCAAACCATATTGGTTGTCCATCACTATCCACCTTAAAATAGACATTTTGCAGCAATACGCCTTCACGTCTCATATTCAACCGCTCAAGTAATTTCCAAGAAGGTTTATTCATTGAACTGCACATAGCAATAATACGTCTTGCACCAAGACTAGAAAATCCATATTCAATCAATGTTTTTGCTCCTTCAGTAGCATAACCTTTTCCATGATATTTTCTATTAAAAACGTAGCCTAATTCATAAGTATCGAAGTCTCCCTTAATAAATGTGAGATTTCCAATCACTTTTCCACTGTCCTTTAAAGTAACTGCATAAAAAATTTCATTTCTTGCCCTGTTAATTACTTCTTCTTTAGCCTGTTCCTCAGAATAAGTATCATAGGGCTCAAATCTTACCACCTCTTCATCTGATAAATACTCATATAAATCTTGCCAATCATTTTCTGTAAACCTTCTAATAATTAATCTATCTGAAACTATATTCTCCATTTTTATCTCCATCTCTATTTTATAGAAGTTGTTCGCCTCCTATATTTTCGACTAACCTAAAACTTTGTACTTTCATAAAAATTCCCCCTTTCACTAAAATTGAAGCTATGTAAATACGTGAGCCTTTCATGAGTTCTTGTCTTATTTTAACACATTTTTCATTTTATCTCATATGTAGTGCTTTTTAAAATCTCTCAATGGTATAATAGTGATATGTTTCCATAAAGATTCTTGATAGATTACATTAATTTTTCAATATTGCTCTAGAATCTTGGCGTAATATCACTAACGAAATTTATATATACTGTTGTTTTATGGAGGTTGATAATCATGGAAATAAAATTAATGTCAATTGAAGATTACCATAAGGTTCATGAATTATGGACAAATACTCAAGGAATGGGTATGCGTAGTTTAGATGACTCCTTTGAAGGAATCAAAAAGTTTTTAAAAAGAAATCCTAATACAAACTTCATTGCAAAAGAGGGAGATAAGATAGTTGGAGTTCTACTATGTGGACATGATGGAAGAAGAGCATACATTTATCATACAGCCGTTAATGTTGATTATCGAAACAAGGGCATCGGTAAATCTTTAGTCAATGCTGTTCTTGATGCTTTAAGAAAAGAAGAAATAACAAAAGTCGCCCTTGTTGCTTTTGCAGAAAATACTGTAGGAAATAAGTTTTGGGAATCCGTTGGTTTCATTAATCGTTATGACCTAATTTATAGAAACTTTTCTATTAATACTAATAACACCTAACATAGAAGTTTTAAAGATACTAACTCTACTTATAAAAAACTTTAGATTTTTAATAAAATGACATTAGATATCTGCTCTCTAATATTATTATTGCCTTACTATTGCTTTAACCTCTACGTTTAAGAAAAAGAAAGCCAACATCTCTCGACGCTGACCAGTTAAAGGGTCTTAAATCCTAAAAGCAACCCATTATATACGCAGTGCATATGTGATGTCTATATGTGAAGGAGGCTTAAATCCTAAACGCCAAGCACCTTTTTTACGTAGCCTCCTTACTTTAGGATCTTCAGTTAATAAAAAGCATCGAAGATAGTTATAAGTATGAAATTTATAATAAACTTTTATCCCTATTAAAATATACTGTGTATCTTTCTTCTGTTATTTCATACAGTGGCATAAAAGTTATATTTTCAGGTTGATTGATTGTCTTATAGATGCCCTGTTTCCAAGGGAATACTCCATATGTGTGTTGGTATTGTGGCATCAAAATTTCGCTCGGTTTATCGGCATCACCGTACAATCTCCTTTCTTCATCACAAATACCCGCCAATACAATCGGACCTTCCATAAATGCAAAGGTGTCTGGCATATCCGGCAATGGAGAAATTTCTAGCCTACAAGGAAAGTAAATTAATACTTCATCTTGTGACCACTCTCTTTTTATATTGATGTATCCCTCATCTACGGTTAAATCATCGATTTTTTCATTATTGATTGTTACGCTTGGTAGTTCCTTTACCCATTTAGGTACTCTAAACGAAAGAGTAAAACTTTCGTTTTTCTCAGCAGCGACTTGGAATTTCAGTGACCAACGTGACATCTGACTTTCATCTCTTTCATCAAAAAAAGCAAGGTCATTATAATATTTCATATTTACTCTCTGCTGAATAGTAATATCTGTATTATTATAGTTCCACTTTAATTCGGAAGGAATGTATTGGCTCACAACAAGCCTTTCTTTGTCTTCAAAATAAATCAATGAATTATATAGAGTCTGAGCCTGAACCATTGTACCATGACAACACCAAAAATCGCGAGTTTCCGTTCCCCACTTTTTCTTACTTCCAGCTCCTAGTGGAAGGAAGTAAGTAGGCATTCCTGTGTACTTATTTTGCTGAGCGAGGAAACCGTTATACAAATTGAGTTCGATGTAGTCAGCAAAAGAAGTATCTCCAGTCCATTTATATAGATAGGATGCAGTTCTTATCATATTATAAACCGTACAAAATTCCTGATTTGAATCGCTTAAAAAGAGACCAAGTTTAAAAGGAGGCGTCCAATATTCGCCAGCACCTTGTCCACCACTACAGTAATAACCACGATCTGTCACTGCATTCTTCCAAAATGCTTCTGTGATTTTTCTCCATTTCTCATCACCAGTAACCTCATAAAGCTTAGCTGCCCCATGGGACCATGGAATACTGGCATTTGCATGACAGTTAGTTAAGGTATCCCTACCAGCTTCCAAATCTCTAAAAATTCTTGGATTACTATACTTTTTAGCAAGCTCTAGATACTTTTCCTCCGCTGTTATTTCATACATGGTAATCCATACTTCTAGCATTCCTGCTTCCTCGCCACCATAAATAGCACGTGGATTTTTTATCAACATATCATCTGTCCACTTTATATACCAATTACTTAACTTGTCAAGAATCGCAAGTGCTTTATCACTGTTAGTATCGATATAAGAGTTCATCAGTCCCATAAGAACTTTATGCATGACATATTGAGGAGACCATACATGATGAGAATTTTCTAGCTTTTGAAAATATTTTTCGGGTATCGGTCCAATCCATTCACCGCCATTTAATTCCTGACATTTAATAAGTTCATCTATTATTTTATCTAACTTAGCTTTTAACTCATGATCTTGCTCACTGACAAATATGGATGCAGCAGCAGATAGCCAATGTCCTAAAAAGTGTCCCCTTAATTGGCAAGTTGGTGCATCCCAGCCCCAATGAATTTCATCAGTATCAGGATTATGCAGTACCTGAAGTCCAGGTAAAATTATACCTGCTTCTAAATAAAAATTTTGTAATAACCCTTGATTTTTTACATTAATGAGATAATTACGGTTCAAATCATATCTTTCTTTGAATATACTTGGTAAAAGCTTAATATTTTTTGTATTTATCGGTTTTAGCATTTTTTCCGCCTCTCTTTTCACGATTTATATTTAATTACTAACTTATTATAGTAATTAATTTCAGAAAAGTCGGTAGATAAATTCCTAGAAACGGTGGAAATTTCTATATATTAAAGGGGTCTGATGTGCCCATTAGACTAATTCCGATTATAATTTTTTATAAATTAATCATTTTTCTTGTAAAAGCTTTCTTATATTGTGATGGTGTCATGGCTTCAAATTTTTTAAATGTTTTTAAAAAATACTTCTCATCGGTAAACCCACAAGAATAGGCAGCTTCTTTAATAGATATATCATAATTTGTAATCAATGATTTTGATATATCTATTCTTGTTTTATTGATAAAGTTAATTAATGTACTTCCCGAAGTCTTTCTGAATAAAGAAGATAAATAATCAGCATTATAACCAAATTCATAAGCAATATCTGATATTGTAATAGGTTTATAATAATTTGCCTTTATCCATTCCATAATTCGTGCTATATTGGGAGGGATATTTTGCTTGATTTTATAATACACTTCTATAAATTCCTGTGATATTTCCATAACTAATAAACTAAGTGCATAATCGATAATCTGGTTTGAATAAATCATTTCCTGCCTAGTTATATCTAATAGCTGATTAAATAACAAAGGCGCCCTCTGCGTGAGAGATATCTCACCAGACTCAGGCATAATGTAAAAGCTGTTATTTTTATCACTAATTATATTCTCTAACATACCATTAAAAAATGTTTCCTTTGACACTACGGTAACATGATTATTCATCTTAAAATGAACCCATAGATAAGATAATTTTCCATCAGATGGTTTGTATCCATAATGCTCTTCGCCTGCTTTTAAGAAAATATATTGTTTTGGTCCAAGTTCAAATCTTTCCCCATTCTGTGACATATATAGAGTTCCTTCAATTACCATAATTAATACATACATATCGAAATTACGTCTGTGATGAAGAAAGGCTTGTTTACTGATTAAGTTTCCACAAGAGAGATTTGACAGCGTAGAAGAAGCATTTGATAAAAAAAATCTCATCTAAGTTTACACCACCTTATATAATTGATTATATTTTTTACTGAATTATAGATAATATTATATAATAGAATATCTAGTAAATCATTATATAAAATCTGTGTAGCTAGTTCTTATTGCTTGTTGGGTTCATTTAAAGTACCCTGCTTCTTTTTATATATTTCAAAGGGTAAGAGAACCTCAACTCCATTTTCAGCTAACTTATAATTTGTATTATTAATATGACTTCCCTTAGTAACCAAATTCATTCCTATATCATAAAGAGCTTCTGCTGTGTTCCGTGGTTCTTGAATAATAGTACCTGTCATAACACCCTTGTTAACTAATTCTCGTGCTTCTGGTATTGCATCAATTCCGACAACTAAGATATTTCTTGAAGAATTTCCAGTGTTATATCCATATTTCTGCAAGGCCTCGATGGCACCTATAGCCATAGCATCATTATTTGAAATTATAGCTTCAATTAAGTTAGCATATCTTAAAAACAAAGCACTAATAGCTTCCCTAGCTAATTCTTTATCCCACTTAGCATTTACTAATGCAAGTTGTTTTGTTTTTATTCCTGCATTATTAATTGTTTCAATAGCAGAGTTGGTTCTTATCAACGGAACAGCTTCATTTGATGCTTGCAACATAATATACTGCAAAGTATTATCCTTATTTTTATCTATTTTCGCTTTATTGGAATTCCACATATCAACAATTATCTGCCCTTGTAAAATTCCAGCCTGCCGCTCATCCAGCCCTATCGCAAATGCTTTATTATAAGATTTAATAATATCAACTGTTTCAGGTTGTAAATAATTAAATAAAACTACTGGAATTCCGTATCGCTTTGCCTCATCAATAAGTTTTTTCACAGACTCCGCACTTTTATTAACTAAGTTAACCATTAAAAGATCTGCTGTACGCTCACGGATTACTTTACTAATAGTCGCATCTTGGATAGCCTCATTATTTTCAGCATTATAAAAAGTAAATTCAACTTTATCTTTATTCTTATCTTGTATATCCTCCAAATTTTTTCTGACTAAAGCTAAGTTTGGGTCATTAAATTCAAAAAATAACGCAGCTACTCTAACAGGTTTTTGAAGATTGATATTTACTGTTGCATATATGCTTCCTGATGATATGAATGTCGCCATGATTAAAACCATAACAATAGCCACTATTCTTCTTAGAATTTTCATAGTAACCCTTCTCCTAATCGTACAAATATAATTTTTTATACTTTATATAAACATATTGTTTACATTGTTAATACTTATATTCAGATAAAACTATTCTCTATAATAACAACAGCTGTGACTTAGTTTATTAAGTGTTTTTCCTTAGGTCCATAACAATGAAAATTAACTTTTAACACACTGTAAGATATATTTTAGTTTTTCAATCAATTTACCTCATTTAAATTTACTCTATGTGTTATAATAAGCCCATACTTACATAATTACTCAATAAAATCTTAATTGCAAAATAGTATATGTATCGGAGGTATCTTAAAATGAGTTTTGATCAACGTGCAAAAACTTGGGATAATGATAGAAGAATTAAGTTAGCAAAAATAATTGCAACAGAAATAGGTAATTCACTAGCTACTAATAAAGAACTTTCAGCTATGGAATTTGGGTGTGGGACTGGCCTTATAAGCTTTAACCTTTATGATAAATTTAAGAAAATCACTCTTATAGATTCCTCAAAAGGTATGATAGATGTATTAAATGCTAAAATTGATGAATATAAAGTAAGCAACATGGAATCTCTTCATTTAGATATAACTGATGAAAATTCCTTGGATATAAAATTTGATGTTATCTATACCTCTATGGTGCTACATCATATTGAAAATACTTCATCAATTATAAATACATTTTATAAATTGCTTAATGAGGATGGTTACTTGTGCATTGTAGATTTAGATGAAGAAGACGGTAGCTTCCACAAAGGACATGATGATTTTCATGGGCATAACGGATTCAACCAAGAAAAATTAAAAGATATTTTAATTGATGCTGGTTTTAAAGCTGTGGAATCAAAAACCTTTTACCACGGCGAAAAAATCGTAGAAGATGAAAAAATCGATTATTCCCTATTTTTAATGAAATCAAGGAAATAATTTTTTATAATTATTTCCTCAAGATTTAGTGACACAACAAAAAGATTTACGAATAATTAAAGTTTTCACTTTGGATATCTGTATTAAGGAATCCCTAATAAAATTTTTAAATAACATATATATGTTTCAATTATATACTTGTATCCATTAAAACCAACATTTGATCCCACGATATTGAATTGAATAAAATAAATCCTATATAAGTCTTGAATTATCTCTCGACTGTTATATAATATATATAACAATTATAATACCTTAAGGATGATAACAATGCTAATAGAAATTAATTTTGAAAGCGATATACCTATCTACACCCAACTGAGAAATGAAATCCTAAGAGGAATTGCCTCTGGTAAACTTGCTGAAGGAGAAATTTTGCCATCGGTAAGACAACTAGCTAGTGATATTGGGATAAATATGCATACAGTAAATAAAGCTTATAACATACTAAAGCAAGAAGGTTTTCTAACCATAGACAGAAGAAAAGGGGCTGTGATTAACACTAAGAATCTGAGATATAAAAAAGAAACCTTGATCAATATGGAAAAAGAATTAAACCCAATAATTGCTGAAGGAATCTGCTGTGATATCTCAAAGAATGATTTTATAGAAATGATCAATAAAATCTATGATGATTATAAGGTGGAAGAATAAAATGGATGGTTCAATGATTTTTATCAGTATTTTTAGCATTGTTATTTTTTCAATTTTCTATGCCATAGGCTCATATATCAATGCCTTAAGCAATAAAGGAATATTTTTCGGAGTTAGAATGCCTCTTGGTTACGAAAAGCACGAAAATCTACTAGCCTTAAAAAAAGATTATACAAAGCGTTTTAATATAAGCTTCTTAATTTTCGTATTAGTTTATGCTATAACAATTTTTTTGTTTAAAGACTATGTCTTTAGTACTTTTTTTATAGCTATCTTTGCTTTGTTACTCTTGATCCATAACAACTTCTATACTATTCATAAAAAAGTTAGACAAATAAAAAAAGAAGAGGTTTGGAAGTTTGAGAGCAGAAAAGTTGTGGTGGTAGACTTAAAAGGAAGGAAAAATACTTCAGAAAATAAAACTTTAAGTAAGGGCTTATATTTTATTCTAGCAGCAATTGTTCTTGTAAGTTTTATAATAGCATTTAGAGAAGACATAATTTTCCTTGCTATTGCACAAATAGTCACTACATTAGTTATGTTATTAGCAATCTATGCTATAAATAATACTAAACAACAATTAAATGGCGGAGAAGCTAACGAGCTTATTGAAAAAAATAAACGATACAAATATTATATTTCCTTATTAATGTATATAGCTTCATTAGCTGTTACTTTAAGCTTTTTCTTTGTGATTTTAGCCTCTGCAGATTTCATATCATCACCAGTGATTTTTATAAGCATAATTGCTACTACTTTTATTCCAATGATCATAATTGTAATTGGTGCTTTATTGATAGGCCAAGGGGGTAAAAATCTATCTGTTAACAGTGTTAATGATGAAGACAAGCTCATTATAGATAGAGATGATGATGAAAACTATGTTCTTGGTTGTTTCTATTATAATAAGAATGACCCAGCTGTGTTTGTTCCAAAACGAATTGGTATAGGCACTGACCTTAACTATGCAAAACCTGGTTCAAAAATATTTATAGGTATTGTCTTGGCAATCTTGATAGGTTCATTAATCTCAACCTTTTCTTTATCTCACCTTGTGAGTACAGGTGTAAAAGAAAAATCAATTACTATTGAAGCTAATGAGCTTTCTATTGAGGGTATGTATGGAATTAAGATTCCTTATGAAAGTATCTATAGTATAGAGATGATGGAGACCTTCCCTCAGGATATGACTAGAAAAAATGGACTGGCAATAAATCATACATTGATAGGTAAATTTAAAAGCAAGGCATATGACAATTGCAATTTATACATAATGGATAGCCGCAAACCAAACTTATTTATATATACAAAGGAAGAAAAACGTATCTTTATAAATTATGAGAATCCTGATAGAACAAGAGAGTTATACGATAAAATCATAGAAAAAATTCACAATAATTAAGTATTTAACACAGTTTAGGCGATTTTGGAAGGTGGAACATATGACATATATACCTGAAGAAGCAAAGGAAATTATCAATAACAATATTGAGTCACTTGAAGCAGTGTTACCTGATTTTCTAGAGTCATATCATATATATGGCTCTATCTCACTAGGTGCATTTAATACTAAAGAGAGCGATATTGATTTTATAGCAATCACGAAAAGAAAAGCTATGGAAAAAGATATAGATATATTAAAAAACCTTCATATTAACATAAAAAAGAAGTTTCCTAAAAAAAGTCTAGATGGGATGTATTTATTCAAGGATGACATAGAAGCTTTAAATAAAAAAGACAGTCCTTGTCTTCGTTTTAATGATGGAAATTTTGAAGGCATTGTCCCATTCCTTAGAGATTCAATAGATGCCTTTCAATTAAAAAAGTATGGCATAAACATAAAAGGACAAAGTGCCAAGAGCTTAGATTACTCAGTAAACTTTAATATTTTGATTAACAATATGTATGAGAATCTTAATACCTATTGGCTTAATTGGATGAATAAGTGCAAAAAATTCCCCTCAATGGACTACATAAATCTACTTGTTAACCTAAAAGAAATTGAATGGGGAGTTTTAGGAGTTTCTAGGCTTTATTACACCTTCCTAGAAAAGGATATGACTTCAAAGGTTGGTGCTGGTGAATATGCATTGAAGGTTTTTCCTCAAAGGTGGCACAAAATTATCAATGAATCAATGAGATTGCGGAAAGGCGTCAAAACTTCTTATTATTCTTCGCTACTTCAAAGAAGGAATGATGCTATAGCTTATATGGATTTTGTAATTGGAGAAAGTAATAAAGGGTTGTCTCAGAATAGAAAATGATTTCTATTCTGAGACAGCCCCTTAAGAATGAGTTCTGTTCTTACTCCTTTATTCCAAATCCAACAGAAGGTCGTTGTCTCCAAACATTTTGGTTAAAGGTTCCCTCCTCTAACAAATCCCAAAATCCACCTAAAAGTACTTCTGGATAAACTACTGGCAGCTCCTTTACTTCTTCCCTTGAGAAAAAATCAATATCACTTAACACTTGCTTATCAATGCTAAGTTCTGGATCTCCCCCTAATGCTAATTTGCCTCCGACTATTTTCCCAAGAAAATAATTTACATAACTCATACCTTTATCTGATATCTCCTCAACAGTCCACAATAATCTAACTATTTCAACATCCAAGCCAGTTTCTTCCTTTACTTCTCTTATCCCTGAATCTCTGGTTAATTCACCAGCTTCAACCCCGCCACCAGGTATAACCCAAAATTCTTCTGATTCATATGAATGTTTAACTAATAATATTCTTTCTGATTCATCCAAAATAAAAACCCTTACCCCAATAATCATCTCCAGCATCTATAACCACTCCCCATTTTCTCTTGTATCTTGAAAAAGATATAGAAATAAAAAAGATACTACCGAAAAATCAGAAGTATCTTTTTATTAATCTTATAATACCATTTTTTAGTTAAGCATTCAACATACGTAGAGTCCTTTACAACCATTTGAATCATAAGTATAAATTTTAGTTCGCAACATGAAATTCTTTAATAATTTACATATTCAAAATCAATATATACTTCTCCTTTTCCTACTAAAATAATAGCGTCTTGATATCCGATAATTCCTAAGTTCACTGTTTCATTTAAAAAATCAAATTTTTTGTAAAACTTTAAAACACCATTAGGGTCAATTATCGTCAAAACTGTAGTATTATCTGCTTTTACAAGACTAGCATTACCAGTAAATTGATCATCTTCAGAAACAATATATAGGCCTTGCTTAAACACATTTGATACTGGAATTGCTTTTGTCATTTCGGTAAATGCCAACATGCATATTATAATAAATATTATAAATTTTTTCGCCTTAATTCCACTCACCTCACTCACTTATATTTTGTTGAGCTTTTGTAGAAATATACCACATCTCCTATGTAATTATTTACTGTACATATTATCATCTTCTATTTTAAATTCTCCACTATTATGTTGACAAAATGTGTTATGATTAATACATAACAAAATGTATATTATTCTTGAATGTTATACTATAACATTTCATATGATTAACAATATGTCGCATTATATTTTACTTGTTAGGAGGCATCTGATGAAATATTTATTATGGGATTTTGATAACACTTTAGCTTATAGGGATGGTATGTGGAGCAGTACAATCCATAATTTATTACTGGATTATGGTTATACGAATTTCAAGCTAGAAGATGTCCGGCCTTACTTGAAAACTGGCTTTCCGTGGAACTTCCCAGAACTCTCCCATGAAGAATTTTTTAACGGTAAACAATGGTGGGAACATATGAGTAGTCACTTCTGTAATATTTTAAGGGAAATTGGTATAGAAGCTGACGTAGCAAAGTCTATCTCAGATAATATAAGAGAAAAATACTTAACACCAGACAAATGGTACCTATATGATGATACTATCTCTTGTTTAAAGATTTCCTTGGAAAGGGGTTACTCAAACATTGTTATTTCAAACCATGTACCCGAACTACAAGAATTAATAAATGCTTTAGGCATTAGTGATTATTTTATAAAAGTTTATTCTTCTGCACATGTAGGTTTTGAAAAGCCTAATAAAAAAATATATGAAACTGCTATTATGTCCCTGGAAGACCCAGAAAGTATTACAATGATTGGTGATAATTACTTTGCTGATGTACAAGGTGCCAAAAAAGCAGGTATCGATGCCATTTTAGTTAGAAAACCTAATGACTACAACTATGATAAATATTTTACTACTCTAAAAGAATTGGCTGATTTTATCTAGCTTATATTGGAGGTAGTGGTTTGATTTTTTTCGATTTAGATGGAACCTTAATTGATCATAAGCAAGCAGAGATTTTAGGTGTTCATGGCTTTCTTCATGAATACAAGGAATACTTCAACTTCAAGGAAGATTTATTTTACGAGCATTGGTGTAAAATATCTAATAAACATTTTGCACGGTTTTTAAACAGAGATATTTCATTTCTACAACAACAAATTGAAAGAATAAAAGATGTATTCATACTATCTGGTATCAAGCTATCTGATAATGAAGCTGCTAAAAAGTTTAAAGTCTACCTAGAGTTATATGAAGAAAATCTTATGCCTTATGATGATGTGCTTCCTTGCTTAAACTCACTTAAAGACAAAAGATTAGGAATAATCAGCAATGGAGCTTTAAAACAACAGCTACTTAAACTTAGCAAGATAGGAAATGAAATTTGTTTTGACCCGATTATAGTTGCTGAGGAGGTAGGAGTTGCAAAACCCAATATCGATATATTTAGAATAGCTTGCATTAAAGCAAATGTCCAAGCTAAAGATTGTATTTATGTTGGTGATGATTTTAAAACAGATATTTTATCTTGCAGCACAGCAGACATGAATGGGATCTGGCTAAATAGATACAATCAAGAATCAATCAATTCCACAACAAAGATGATACAAGATTTAAGAATGTTAAAAAATTACTTACAGATAAACAGTATTGAACTGTAGTTAGTTTTCTATTGAACATTTTAACTACGTCATACAAGGAGGTATATATGCTTCGATTAAGACCGTACAAATTAAGTGATTATAAATATATTTTAAATTGGATTAATGATGAGATTGTCTTCGCCCAGTGGTGCGCAAACAAGTTCACATATCCATTAACCAAAGAACAAATGACTAATTATTATCATAACTGCGAAAAGCGTGATGATGCTTGGATGATGACTGCTCTAAATGAAGACGGGGTACCTATTGGTCATCTTCTAATGCGGTCAGCAAATTACGAAAATGAAACCATTCATTTAAGTTTTGTTATTGTAGATTCTAGCATACGTGGACAAGGTTATGGAAAAGAGATGATATCTTTAGTAATAAAATATGCTTTTGATATATTAAAAGTAAAAAAAGTTACTTTAGGAGTATTTGATAACAACCCTTCTGCTCATGCTTGTTACAAATCAGTAGGTTTCATAGATGAAAACTATCACCTATCTGCTTTTTTCTATAAAAATCAAAAATGGGGAGTTCATGATATGGCAATATGCAAATAAAATTTCTATAGTATATTTTCAATGAAAGGGTGATCCCAATGGAAAGAAAACTAAAAAGGATTGATATGTTAATAACCTGCATAATTATTTTATTAATTATAATCACATTAGTTGGGGCTTGTTCTTTTCAAATTGATAAAAGCTACATGGTTACAAATCAGTATGGTGATGCAGTAAAAATTTTCGGCAGTGGAATATATGCTCATGATTCGTATTTTAAGGCTCCAATCTTCATAGGTACTGATTACACTATGCTTTTTGTTGCTGTACCAATATTAATAGTAGCTTTATTTAAGGATATAAAGAAAAGATCTATTAAATCCAAGCTGTTTCTTATATCAATTGTAGGATTAGTACTCTACTATTCTACTAGCATAGCTTTTGGGGTTACTTACAATGCTCTCCATCTGCTGTATATCGCTTTGTTTTCCACATCTCTTTTTACCACCATCTTATTAGTTAAAAATATTAACACAAAAGAACTAAGAAGAATTCAAAAGTTAACTCTCCCTTCAAAAGGATTAACTATATTCCTAACCTTGTCTGGTCTTGCCCTTTTTGTAGCATGGTTACCAGACATTATAACTTCTCTACTTAATGAAAAATCCTTATCCTTGATAGAAGTATACACAACGGAAATTACTTATGTAGTAGATATGGGAATTATGAGCCCATTGATATTCATTTGCTTATATCTTTTAAAAAAGAAGGATGGTCTTGGAGATATTATTCTAGCTTTTGTCCTAAGAATCTGCGAAATCATGGGAATCATGCTTCCAGTACAATCTCTTTTTCAAGCTTTAGCTGGCATTGAATTACCTATCCCTGCCCTTATTACTAAAGTAGGAATTTTTATTATACTTGCAATTTTTTCAATATACTTCAACATTAAACTTTATAAGAATATAGAAGAATAATATCCTACTAATCGTGTATATAACTGAAATTTTATCATTACATTATTTTATAAACATGTTATAATATTCTAATACGCTGTTGTACTTTTCCAATATTTCTCTAAGATATTCATATGGAAAAAGCGCTTTTTTAGGAGAAATTCTTAATAAAAGCAAATCAACTGCATATCCAGAACTATTATTAGTTCTGGATATTTTATTAACCGGAGGAGATGAAAATGAGCAAAGATAGCATTTTAAAAAAATTATTAAATTCTAAAAATACCCTTATCATGCCTGATGCATTTGACCCTATATCTGCAAAAATTATTGAGTATGCTGGCTTTTCTGCTATTCAATGTTCAGGCTATAGTTACTCTATTTCAAAAGGGTATAAAAGTGAAGAGGATATTGATTTAAATACAAACTTAAAACTAACAAAAGAAATTGTTGACTCTGTCAACATTCCTGTTATGGCTGACGGCGAAGATGGTTATGGTGAAGGCGATGAATTTGAAAATACCATTAGAAAGTTTATTGATATCGGTGTATCTGGAATAAATATTGAAGACCAAGTCCATAACCTTGTTAATAGTCCATTAAAAATTATTGATGAATATAGCATGTTAGCAAAGATAAAAGCTGCAAATAAAACTAAAAATTCTTTAGGTAAAAATGATTTTATATTAAATGCACGGACTGATGCATTGAGGTCTATGGATAATAGAAAGGAAGCACAGAAATTAGCAATAGAAAGAGCTAACAGTTATTTAGAAGCTGGTGCTGACCTTTGTTTTATAACCTACACGCAAACACTGGAAGAAGTTAAATTATTCTCAAAAGAAATCAATGGTCCTATTAGTATAGCTGCAGGTCTTCCATACAATATACAAGAATTTTCAATAAATGATTGTATCAATCTAGGAATTGCTAGAGTAAGCCTTCCTACCTTTATGATTTTAAATTCAATTGATTCTATGGTTAAGACTTTAATAGATGTAAAGAATACAGGAAGCTTTGATGGAACAATTAGAGATAACACTTTGTTATCAGATGGAGCTATCCTGAATAACATTATCTATAATAAATTTTAAAAATTCTAGCTTATAAAATTATTTATATCCGGAGGAAAATCTATGTTATTTAAAAATATCGAAACAGAAAGATTACTACTAAGAAATATAGACATTGAAGACAGGGATTTTATATTTAGTATGTTCTCAGATGATACAGTTAATAGATATCTCTTTGATGCAGATCCATTAACTAAGATTAAAGAGGCTGATGAAATAATTGAGTTCTACATGAAACCAGAACCCCGCCTTCAACATCGTTGGATTATTATTAGAAAGTCTGATGGTGTTAAAATGGGGACCTGCGGATTTCATTTTTGGCAGAAAGACTCTAATAAAGTTGAAATTAGTTGTGACTTAAAGGAAGAGTTTGAGACAAATGGTTATATGCAAGAAGCTTTTAAGGAAATTATTTCATTCGCAAAAACTGATATGCTAATAAAAGAAATAACTGCATCTATATATGTTGCTAATGAAAGAGCAATAAAACTTATAGAGTCTTTAGGATTTGTTTTGTCAGATTCCCGTTATGAAGTGTTCCGAAAAAATAAATACCTACACAAAATATATTCCCTTAACCTAGAAGTTAGTTAAGCTTGATAACTAATCATATTAGGAGGTTCCCCATCTATGAAAAATCAAGAAAAGTTTGATATGACAAAGAGCAGATTTGAAAATCTATTTGAAGAAAAGCTTTCCTACGAAAGACAAACTCGAGATGATGATCATTTATCAAAAATAATCAATGCTTTGAAATTTCAAAATAGCGATAAACTCATGGATTTAGGTACTGGAACAGGCTATATCGCATTTACTTTAGCTAAAGAAAATCCTAACTTGCAAATAGTTGGGCTAGATATTGTAACAAATGCATTAAAAGCTAATACTGAAAAAGCAGTTAAAGAGCAGCTAGACAACATAACTTTTGTTGAATATAACGGTATGAATATTCCTTTCCAAGACAATACCTTTGATTGTATCGTTACACGTTATGCTATGCACCACTTCACAGAAATTGAAAAGAGCTTTAAAGAAATTTATCGTGTGTTGAAGCCTGGTGGTCAACTCTTTATCTCTGACCCAACTCCAAATGAACGCGATGAAAATAGATTCGTAGATGATTTTATGAAATTATCTAAAGATGATGGCCATATTCAATTTTATAAAAAAGAGGAACTTGAGACAATGGCTTCTACTGCAGGATTCAAAATAGATGATTATTTTATGACAGAAATCCGATTTCCCAGTAGTTCCAGGACAGAAGGTTACAGAAAAATAGAACATGAATTACCAATCTCTATCAAGGAAAGCTACGATATTGAGATTATTAATGAAGAAGTTTATATCACAGAAAAGGTGTTGAATATTTCATTTTTAAAACCCTTGGCCTAATTATGTAAATGAATCTTGGTATCGTAAAAATTAATATTAAGATAAGTTTCCTCTGGAAACATAGTTTATTTGGTGATAACTTATATTTTTTTAGGACTTGTAGCCTTCTTTATATCAAGATATATATCTAAAAAACAGCACGCATAAAATATAAAACAAAGGAAACACCTAAAACTTCCTTTGTTTTTGTATTTATATAGCTTTTAACGGAATCTCCAATTCTATAATTGAATCTTCATTTTCATCAATAATTTCTACACTAACGGCAGTTACAATGGTTCTAAAAGCATCAACCACAGCTTTAGTCTCCTCTGCTGCCATTTGAAACTCTTCTTCCTTTTGAAAACTTCCTACAGTCATATGTGGTAAGAAGTTATTTCCCTTTAACCACTCTGGAAAATGCTCTTCTAAAATCCCAGTATACAATTTCTTATGTAATTGGATAATCTCTTCTGTTCCCTTTTCTATATTTAGAAACAAATACTTTCCAAAAGAACTCACTGGTGTAATTCCTTTAAGAATAACCTCAAAGGTTTCAACCTCAGATAGAACTAATGAAATGTGATTCTTAAGTTCATTTGTTTTTATATTACTATCAAAAGGAAAAACTAAAGTTATATGTGGTCTTACATGGGTTACAAGGGGATCATACTTTTCTCTAATTTTATCTATTACCTGCCCATTTTCAAACTTTGGAAAAATCATAATACATCTTTTTAACATAATCCTTCTCCTTTTCCATATGATTCAACAATTAAGTTTTATAAACTACAATTATATTACATGTATTTCAATAAACAAAACCCAGGTATTCCAACTATATCATATAAATTCAGTACCTTTTAGGCTCTATTAATTTCATTTTGTATCAAAGAGTAATCCAGTATCTTTGGGTAATCCTATCTTCTTCTGGCACTTCATTTTCTAATACACCATTGTTTGCCATGATGGTTCTAGCTGAAGCAATATTTTCTTTATCACAGGTAACCAAAACCTTACTTATGTTTAACTCTCTGCATCTTTCTAATGATAACCGTAGCATATCTTTTGCATAACCTTTTCTTCTCTCTGACTTTCTAACACTATAGACAATGTGTCCACCCACTTGAAATAGATAGTCGTTTAAACGGTGACGTATATTTATCATTCCTAAAAGTTTTTGGTCAGCTACTCTTATAGCTAGATATGTATCTGCAGGTACTAGTCCTTCTCTTACAGTTTCTTCTTTTGAATTGTCTCTAACCAAAGAAAACCATTCTGCTAAATCAGAATAGCCTTGTAAAAAGTTAGTTCCATCCATACTATCTCCATTTACCTCAAACTCCTTTTTATACTGCAATATTTGTTCTTGAAATTCTTCTTTAGGAGCAATAAGTTCTATCGATCTCATCCTGTACGCCTCTTCTCTTTTGAATATTTCTACTATTATAAAATACTTTTACATGCTTTGTATAGATAGGCTAAAAAGTATTATAAATAAGTTTTTTTATTTAATATATTCTTTTGTATCTATCTACAGGATTATTTGAAGAAGTTTTGTGCCGTGGTGTAATCCTAACTGTAATGTTACGTAAATGGGGAAATTCAAAAGTAGGCATTTATTTATCGGTTATAACTTCCAGTCTAATATTTGGTACAGCTCACATAGCGAACTTTTTATCAAATCGTTCTTTATTGCTTGCAACTGTTACACAAATAACCTTTGCATTTTTCATTGGCGTGTTTTTTGCAACATGCTTCTTAAGGAATAAAACCATATAGCCTGTAATTATTTTTCATGGTATCTTTGATATATTCGGTAGATTTAATGAAATTTCCATAGATGGAGGACTTCCCTAAGGTATTTCTACTATCACATCCCAAGAAGCTATATTTTTAATATTAGTCACATTTCCATTATTAGTTTATGGACTATTAATACTTCGTAAGGAATCTCCTTTTAAAGTTGATCAAATTTCAAATCTATATTATAATTGATATCTTGTATCTTAGTTGATATAATTTACAATATAACAAGTTACTGGAGGTGTGGTAAATTGACTTCTGCAATCGAAAATAAACAAAAGATATCTGTACTCTGTGCAAAGCCTGTAAGTATGACTTGTGGCGACAATTTGCACAGAGACTAATGTTAAAGTCGCCTATTGATAAACCAATATAAATTACAATTAATCATTGGTTATCTACAACCAAATATCATACATATTACAGGCTTTGTCTCTTAAAATTTTCATCATAATTTTAAGGAGATGAGCTTTATGGGATATGTAAAAGCTGAAACAATTTTACCTAATAACTTAATTAAAGAACTTCAAAAATATATTCAAGGAGAATATGTTTATATACCTGCTCAATCAGATACCCGAAAAAAGTGGGGAGAAAAATCAGGTAATCGAACCTATATACAAATAGGAATAAAGATATTATCAGAAAATATTTAAGCGGATCTTCAATTAAAGATCTAGCTAATGAATTTTTCCTATCTACTGATAGCATTAAGAAGATAGTCTATGGAAAACATCAAGAGAAACTTGATTCAGATGGGGTTTAATCCTTTTCTAAATCTTAACTTATATACGGTTGTTCCATTATTGTCTTTCACCATTACTTGAAAATTTCAGTGCTACAGTAGTTATATTAGCTGAATGGACAAATAAAAAGTTGCCACTGTTTTATTAACTCTCAGTGGCAACCTTTATTTTGGATATATTTATAACTAATATCATTACAGATACACAATGAAAATTTGTATCCTACATAGAAATTTTATTCATAAGACTACATCTCACATTAATAAGCCTAAGTTATTTAAAATAAACCTTTTATATTTTTGAAATAGATCTAAAAGCTTTTTCAAGCCAATCTATCTAGAATATGGGGTTTAATTCCAGCCACTTTTTAAGCATAATTATATCTTCATCAACATTTCTTATGACTGCACAATCTCCCCATGTATTTTGAAGAAAAGAAATATATAAAGTCCCAATATTAAAAATTCTTCTAAAGGGAATAAAAATGGCAATAGAATTTACTTCACTTTCATTCATTGCTCTAACCTTGTTATATCCATTTAAAAATTCAATCTTACGTTGCTCTCTCTTTTTTAACGTTGATACATCACTCCCCATGCTAAAAGGGAAAGCATACATTGATATATCATATGCCCTCCATCCATTACCACAGAAATCAAAGTCAAACAAGATAGGATTGTTATTTGCATCAAGCCGTATATTTCCACTATAGATGTCGCCGTGGCATATACCATATTGTGGTCTTTCAGTAGTTAAAGCTGCTAATTTCTTTTTTAAGTTTTTTGCAACGTCCTCTAAAAAATCTATGTCAAAATTATGAACATTAGAAAATTGTCTTATAGCCTCCATAGAATTATCTATAAATAAATGCTGATCTAAATTCCTCTTACAAATTTCAGGATCACATTTATCCCAAGCATTATGAATTGAAGCAATATAACTGCCTAGCTTCTCGTTTAATTTAGAAGTTTCTTCTATGCTGTCAAACTCATCTATTCCAACAGCCGTATATAATACGCCATATCTTGTCCCATTTACAGTATTAAACTGTAAAATGGACTTTCCATCACAATTACCAACAGGAAATGCAACTTCAATACCTGATACTTTAAGTTTATTAAGTAAATTAATTTCTGTTTGAATTTCTTCCATGGTTCTTATTCCTTGACGGTACACTTTAAAGTAAAACTCTTTATTTCCTACAATAACCTTATATATGTCATGGACACCTCTATAAAATAATCGACATTTTATTAATTCATTAGGAAAATATTCTTGTGTAATATAATCACAAAGTTCATTTGATGATACTACAGATACTTCCACTGGAAATAAATTATCCATCTTAATCTTCTCCTCATTCTATAATTAGGGAACTAACAGTTTAAGGTAGTCTTAACTTACAAAACATTATAGTACCATAGTCTATTATAGATAATCAAATTAGATAAAAAACCATATAGAACTGTTCTTTAGCTTTAACTTTATTCCCCAGCAAATTAGAATATGAATTAGTCATAGACTATTTTATATTTGTGAGGTGAAGTAAATTGAAAATTACTTTTAAAAATTATTCAGATAAGTTCGGATTTAATTTGGGAGAAAGAAGTCTAACTTCCTAAATTAAATTTAATCACCATAAATATATATCCTGGTAATATATTAACATATATACATCAGACTCTAAAAAGTCTTCTCATATAAGAGAAATATGTATAATGTACTCCTTATAGCACATACTAAAGCTAAAAAGGAGTCCTATAATGAAGAAATTTATTTTAAAATTTTTTTTTGTACTATGTCTAATTTTTAGTTGTTTTTCAGTATCAACTATGGCTCAAGTTCCGGATCTCACTGAAGGTCTTCATAAAGCTGATAACTTTAATCTTTCAAAAGATAAGCCACATTACATCCAAAACACCTCTCCAGATAGTTCAGCTTATGTACTTATTCTTGATGGAAATGAAAACTTACAACAAACTATACGTTTAAAGCCACAATCAGCAAAATATAAATTAGTGCCGCTAGAACCTGGTGCTAGGATTGTAATATTTGGTAATGGAATAGTGTCCATCACTTAAAAAATCGCCATTTAATTACAACTTAGTAGTGCTTATAACGGAAGGGTGATTATATGTTGAAAAAAATTATTGTGACATTCTTAATTTCACTATGTCTAATGTTTCAAAATCAACCGATATCAGTTATGGCTCAGACCTCTACATTAAGGGAAGGTTTTTATAGAGTTTCTAATCTAAATTTAAATCCTGGTAAAAGCTATAATATAGAAAACGTGTCTTTTAGTTCTCGTGTCGTAGTATTTATTTTAGATGATAATCAGATTATCCAGCAAGTTTTACGGTTAATACCTCAATCTGGAAAATTTAATATAATCCCAATGGAATACGTTTATAGAGTTGTAATCCTAGGTGATGGAGAGGTTCGCATAACAGAAATATAACTAATAAAATAATTTCTTACCATATCAAAAAAGCTGTAAACCATAAAGAAAATTTTATACATTCATGGCACTAATAAATTTCTTAGTGCCATGTTTTTTGTTTTTCCAACTTTATAAAAATAAATCTATGTATCTGTATAGGTGACTCTTAAATTATAGTAAGAAGTTTTCTAAATAGACCTATTACTTTAAAATCATCTATCTAATCAACTCTTAAAGAATATTGTAAAATAATCACATTATACAATATAATTACCTTAGACTGGTTTAATAAAAGTCTGCATTGATTTCAGTGACTGTATATGCATCTAATATAAAAAAGACTATTGGAGCTTATATAGTACAAGTTAATAAAGGAGAATAATTGATTATGAAAAAAAGATTAATTTTACTATCTGCATTAATAATTGTGATAATGTCAACTGCACTTATACTATCAAGGCCAAAAGGCTTAACTTCAAAGGAATCGCTAGTAAAAAGAGTAATGGAAATACAACTTACTATTGGTGAAGTAACTGATAATGAAGCAAGCGAACTTCGAAAAAATATAATTCTTACCTCAGAAAAACTTGATCCAAGTTGCATCCCAGGATTAGAAGCCTTGGGCATTACTATCCTAAGCCCATCAGAAATAGAACAAAAAACTAAAGAAGAAGGCAATTTCAAATTTCTAGTCTTCAATGACATAACCATTGATGAAAAAGAAGCAATTATAACTCTAAATACTATTTATACAAGACAGGAAGATAAGAAAATTGTCTATAAAGATTTTAGTGGACTGACTATTAGATTTCATAAATACTTTGGAAGGTGGTTTGAAGATCCATCCAGGGAAATCTATTGTATATAAATTACTACTGATTTATAATACTCTTCGCTAAAAATAAATCTGTGTCATATAAATTTCTTAATTTTGTAATGTTTTTATAAAACTGATATACCAGCTATCTATCATCAAAACTGTAGAAAGTTCCTATCTTTAATCAATTTAATATTAGAACTCACAAATTTATAAAAAATTATTCTAATTACTTATGTTTCACCCTTCTCTAATCCCTATAACCTTTGTATTCTAGAGCTATTTTGTTAAAAAAATTAACACATCTTCATAAACAAAATTTTACATACTGTTAATCCTATTTATTTTCAAATCCATTGATATTCCCACTTCTGTGTAATAAAATGTATTTAAGGTAATAATATGTATCGTTTTGAACTATAAAGAATTAAAGTAATATAAGGCCATCAATTCAAGTTTATATTAGTAGAGTTTGTAAAGTTTTTTTATTTTTTCAAATTATATATCGTCTAATAACCTTTAAAGTTTAATACAACATTATAAACAAAATAAGAATTTTATTACATTTTTTATTAACATTTAACATTTGGTGATTTATTCAACAAAAGCTAAATGCATTAACTCGAAAATTATGAGACTCATTTAGATGGCCTAAAAATCTTAAAGCGATAGACAAATGCTTATTATTACTGCGATCAATCTATACTTCAATTTTTTCACTTACAAGTATATGATTGGAAACTAACACATTTAAATTACATTTTATTCGATAACTTTTGTTTGGAGTAAAGTGTGATTAAATTTAAAGAGAAAAGGGGAATCTATATGTCAAAAAAAGTTCCAAAATCAAAATCTAAAAATAAGGCATCACGTCCTTACGCAGTATTTAGTTATGCTGTCATTGCATCTATGCTTGCACAAATCACTTATCCTCTAGCACCAGTATATGCTGTGGAGCAAGTGGCAACAACACAGGACAATATTAATTTAGTATTAAGTCAACCAAAACCAATAGATGTTGTTCTTACACTAGGATCAACTAACGTAAATGCTGCAAACTTCCAAAATGACTTAAAAGCTAAATTACAAGCTAAAGGTGTAGATTTAAACAGGGTACAAATTACGGCAATAGATACAAAGCAACAAAACTTGCAAAGTTCATTTACATGGATTCAAAACGTATCATCAAGTATTGGAAGTATAGCTATCCAAAACAATGGTACAAAGATTCAAATGTTTGGGAATCCAACAAACGCAGGTTTCAATAAGATATATACTGCAAACAATAATGATCCAGAGTTAAAAGAACAAACAATGAATTTTGACTATACTCTTGACTTTGGTGATTCCTTTGACGGTGCTGGTGTTTTGTTTAACACTAATGTAGTAAATGGTTTATTGAGTGGTTATGCAATATTCTTCCCACAATCTGGTGGAGGAGTAGCAAGAATCTATAAATTAACTAATTGGACAAATACCTATGCAGAAGATATAAGCTCTAATGCTAACGCACAGCAAATAGGAACTATGAATATGGGTACAAGTGGTTCCTTCACATTGAAGACTACTAAAAATGCTCTTAATGTATATAAGAGTGGAGCATTTTTAGGAACCATAGCTTTACCACAACACTTTGGTTGGGGATTAGGTTTCTTTGGTGACCATTACTCTCACGGTTGTAATCGAATTGGAGAATTCTCTCTAAATAACATATCACTTTCTCAAACAAAGTCTAAAGAATTTAATGAAATAATTCGTCAACCTTCTTGGAGAGATGACTCTCAACGTTATGTTGTAAATTTAGCAGACCAAACAATTAATGACTTTGATAGTCCTACTGTTTCAGGAGAAATCTTAACAAGATTAATAAATGAAAACATTCATTTCTTAGAATTAGGAACTGATGCTAACAAAGTTCAATCTGAAAACTTCATTCAAAGAAATAATGGTAATGGAGCATTCTACTACAATAATAATTATGATGTTGCAGTAACTAACGTTGCTGATTATATCGTAAATAGAATACAAAATACTGATCAACCTCAAGATAGTCCATATGTATTAGCAGGAACTCCATTAAATATCAATGTTTCACCTGAACAGTTTAAAACAAATACTGCTAATGCTGATTACCCACAAGGTAGATGGAAGCTAGATCAAGATTTTAATTACTTTGACAATAATTTAGGACAAGAAACTTGGTCAAACCAATGGAGAAACGACCTTCCAACAGAAATAGATAAACCAGGTAAATATGAACTTTGGTTTGGTGATACTCACCCAAGTCCACAATACATATATGTACATAGAAAACCAGTTGCAAACTTCTCTGTAGGTTTATCAAAAGGTGCTTCAAGTGCGACAGCAACTGTAACTAACCTTTCATATGACCCTGATAAACAATCAGATGCAGATAAAGGTATTGCAGAAGTAGAATGGAAATGGAAAGAAACAACCGCTACTACTTGGAATGAAGGAGCATTACCATCAGATCTTCCTTTAGGAAAGAACTACTTAGTTCAACTTAGAGTTAAGGATTATCAAGGAACATGGAGTAATGAAACAGCATCATATATAGCAACTGATACTGCTGTAGTTACTAAGCCTGTAGCTAACTTCACAATACCTTCATCAACAATTACAATGTACGAACCATTAAACGTACAAGATGTTTCTTATGAACCTTCAGGAAGAGCAATTGTTGATAAGACATGGACAATAACAAAGACAGGAACAGTAGTATACTCTGGTGCTACATTACCTGCTAACTTCACTGGTATTGGTTCAGGAAACTTCGTAATTAGCTTAAAGGTTAAAAATGACGCAGGCTTATGGTCAGAAGCATACTCAAGAGGAGTAACTGTAACTGTTGATAATCTTGCACCAGAAGCTATAATCACTCCCGCTAGCACACCATGGGGTACAACTGACGTAACTGTAACTGCTAAATTCACAGAACCAGGTGGAAGCGGATTTAGCGGACAAAGATATGCTATTTCTTCAAGCCCTGATGCTCCTACTACTGGTTGGTCAGACTGGAGTACTTCTTTAGATAGAGAAGTAACTGTAACAGACAGTGGAAAGATATATGTACATTTCGAAGCTAAAGATAATGCAGGAAACTTATTAAAGAGAACTGTAGGTCCTATCCAAATAGATAAGCAAACAGAATTAAATGCACCAATTATACATCACGATAAGGATAGTTTCACAATAGATACAAACAATCCTAACAGTCCTTCTGGAATCAAAGAAGTATTGTATAAAATAAATGATGGAGAATGGATTAAAGCAGGTGCAGATAATGTTATACCTGACGGAACTTATACTATAAGTGTAAAAGTTGTTAACAATGTAGGTTTAGAAAGCCCTGTTACTTCAGAAGTAATTACTTTTGCTATTTCATATGATAATTCTAAAACAGCACTAGATTTAGCAATGAATTTATTACTTCAATTAGAAGCTAAAACTCCACAAATACTACAAACAGATGTATATACACAAGCAACTTTAGATCAAATAAAGAGCCAAGTTGTATATGCAACTGATTTAGCTCCAAAAATTGTTGACGAAGCACAGAAACTAGAAATAGAAGCTAGAATTAAGTTCTTAAATAATAGAATTGCTATTATTCAACACTTAATAACTTCAAGAGATTTAGTAGCAACTATTTCAGGTGATGTTAATAGTTTCGTAATAAAATCACAAACAGGAACATCTTTTGATTTCTCTCTTATTACAAGAGAAAAAATAGAATTAATCAATAAAAATATTGAAGATGCTAAAGCTTCTCTTGAAGGTTTACCAAGTTGCCTAGGAAAAACTCTTCTTCAAATACAAATAGATGTATTAATTGATTCAGTTACATCAGCAGGATATGCTTTAGATGCATTTGAAGCTACAACTAAGGTAGACGGTTCAATTGTTGACTTAAGCACTCAAGAATATATAAATATTGCAATAGCTAATTATAATGCTGCAAAAGATAAAGTGTCTTTACTTCCATGCGGTCAAACAAAACTAGATTTATTAAATAAGTTAATAAATATTAGAATTACAATAGAAATAGCTCAACAAATACTAGATGCTAAAAATGCAGTAGCTAATATCGAAGGTTTAGGATTAGGTCTAAACTCAACACAAGATGATATTAACCTTGCAATTAATCTTTATATAGAAGCTAATGCTCTTGTGCAAAACCTTCCAGAAGGCCCAGCTAAGGAAGAATTAAAAGAAAGAGTTACAAAAATAAATATCGATATCGATATAGCAAAAAAATTACTTATTGCTAAAGCTGCTATAAGTAAACTTGAAGGTTCATTACCAAATGAAAACTCAACACAAATTGATATCGACATTGCAGTAAAACTTTACATCGATGCAAAAGGTCTTGTAGATCTTCTTCCAGAAGGAGATGCTAAAGAGACATTAAAAGAAAAGCTTGTATCAATCAATATTACTATAGACATAGCACAAAAAATACTTGATGCTAAAAATGCTGTAGTTAAACTTGAAGGTGTATTACCAAATGAAAACTCAACACAAATTGATATTGACATCGCAATCAAGCTTTATCTAGAAACTCAAGGTCTTGTAGATGCTCTTCCAGACGGACCAGTTAAACAAGGATTGAAGGATAAACTTGTATCAATCAATATTACTATAGAAATAGCACAAAAAATACTTGATGCTAAAAATGCTATAATTAAGGTTCAAGATGTATTGCCAAATGAAAATTCAACACAAGTTGATATTGACATTGCAATCAAACTTTACTTAGAAGCTCAAGGTCTTGTTGATGCTCTTCCAGATGGACCAGTTAAACAACAATTATCTGATCAGCTTCTACAAATCAAAATAACTATAGACTTAGCACAAAATATCCTTAATGCTAAAAATGCTGTAGCACAAGCTGAAGGTTTAATATTAAATGAAAACACTTCACAAGCTGACTTTGACATTGCAATCAACATTTATCTACAAGCTAAAGGTTTTGTTGATTCACTTCCAGATGGAGACCTTAAAGAAGGATTATTAAGCAGACTTGTAGCAGTTAAAATAAATATAGATTTTGTACAAACTATACTTAATGCTAAAAATGCTGTAATAAAAGCTGAAGCTTCAGTACCAAATGACTACTCAACACAAGTTGACATAGACATTGCTATCAAACTATACCTAGAAGCTTACGACCTTGTAGACGCTCTTCCAGATGGACAAGTTAAGCAAGATTTATTAAACAAACTTATACAAATAAAGATTACAATAGACTTATCACAAACTGCATTAAATGCTAGAAACCAAGTTGTAAAAGCAGAAACTGCAGCAAATTCTATCTCTGTTCAAGTAGATGTTGAATTAGCTATTAAAGAATTAGATACTGCTAAAGCTCTTGTTGATGCTCTTCCAGACGGAAACCTTAAGATTGAATTAAAGCTAAAAATCGAAGCTATTCAAGCTCGTATATACGAAGGTCAAGCTGATGTATATGTTAAAATTGCAGAAACAGCAAGTGTAAGCTTACCAACATATGATGCTATAACTATTGCTCAAAAGGCAAAAGATTTTGCAGAAGTATACATCAAAGAAAGCGTTGGAAATGCAACAGCAGCTACTGCACTTAATGACAGATTACTTCAAGTTCAAATCAAAATAAATATTGCAATAGCAACATTAAAAACAAATCAAGCTTCAAAGACTCTAGACCTTGCTGATGTTGACATTGCTCAAAAAGCAATTGACATTTTACCAGACGGAAACGAAAAAACAGCTATCCAAATTAGATTAAATCTAATTATAAGCATTATAAATTCTACTGGTGATGTTGATAACTTAAGAAAAATGCTTGTAGATTTACAAAATGGATTAAAAGGCGTTGATCTAAACTTAATCCTACTTTTCTCTAACAGAGATAAATTAAATGACTTATATAGCAAATCAGATGCATTAATCAATGCATATTTAAAAATTGCACCTTCTATCTATACACTTGGCGCAAATGATCCAACATTAAGCTGTGCTGAAAAAATTAAACTTGGTGAACTAAAGAGCAGTCTTTCAGAAATAAGTGGACTATCAAGATCTATAAGAATAATCTTAGATGACTCTACTGGTAGATCTAAAGTTGATGATGGTAATGTTCACTCTGTATTTAAATTTATGCTTGGATCTCGTTCAGTAGATTTAGCAACTAACTTTAACAACACTCTATTATTAGACTTAGATAGAACTGATAATATACAATGGGTATCTTTACATGGTGCTGTAGCTTCTGTTAATGATGCAGGAGTTGTAACAAGAAAATCAATGGGCATAGCTAAAATAGCTGCTTATAATGATCACGGAGTATACTACTTCAACCTTGCACTATAGTAAAAAATAACAATAAAAATGAGTTAAGGAAATTCCTTAACTCATTTTTTTCTTATCTTACTTGGCTTCCTGTTGGTAATTCTTCTGGAATTGTAACAGTGAATAATTTTGAATCATCGTCAGTTGATGCTGCAAGAATCATTCCTTGAGATATTTCACCTCTTAGCTTAGCAGCTTTTAGGTTAGCAACAAGGACAACGTATTTTCCTATTAAATCTTCTGGTTTATAGTATTGAGCTATTCCAGAGATAACCTGTCTTTCTTCTCCAGCTAAATCAACTTTTAATTTAAGTAGCTTTTTAGCACCCTTTACAGGTTCACAAGCAAGAACCTTTACTACTCTTAAGTCGATTTTTTCAAAATCTTCTATAGATATTTCTTCTTTTAATGGCTGCATTTGTTGTTTTGGTTGTTCAGCTTCCTTTAAAGCCTCAAACTCTGCAAGCTTAGCTTCAACATCTATTCTTGGGAAGATAACGTCGCCTTTTTCTAAAGTAACTCCTGCTTGAGTTCCATCGAAAGCTGATATACTATCCCAAGTAGCTACGTCTACTTTTAATTGTTCTTGAATCTTTGTTCCTGTCTCTGGTAAGAATGAACTTACAGCAACAGATGCAAATCTTAACGCTTCGATTAAGTTATATAAAACCGTTCCAAGTCTTGCTTTCTTGTCTTCATCCTTAGCTAAAATCCAAGGAGTTGTTTCATCTATATATTTATTAGCTCTTCTTATTAAAGTCCAGATTTCGTCTAGAGCTTGTGGTAGATTTAATTCATTAATTGCAGCTTCAACCTTTTTAGGCATATCAAGAGCAATGTTGATAAGTTCATTATCGATATCTTCTTTATCTGTTGGTGGTTGAATTACTCCATCAAAATATTTTATAACCATTGCTGTTGTTCTAGATAAAAGATTACCTAGGTCATTTGCAAGGTCTGAGTTTACTTTCTTTATGAAGATTTCGCTGTTGAAATTACCATCTGAACCAAATGGAATTTCATGAAGTAAGTAGTATCTTACAGCATCAGTTCCAAAATGGTTAACTAGAACTACAGGGTCTACTACATTTCCTTTTGATTTTGACATTTTTCCACCATCAACAAGTAACCAACCATGTCCGAATACTTGCTTTGGTAATTCTTGACCAAGTGCCATTAAGAAAATTGGCCAATAAATTGTATGGAATCTTATGATGTCCTTACCTACTAAATGAACATCACATGGCCAGTATTTCTTGTACAACTGGTCATTATCACTATCAAAGCCAAGAGCTGAAATATAGTTTGAAAGAGCATCCATCCAAACATAAACAACGTGATCTGGGTCAAATTCTACTGGTATTCCCCAAGTAAAGGTAGTTCTTGAAATACATAAATCTTGAAGACCTGGTCTTAAGAAGTTGTTTAGCATTTCATTCTTTCTTGATTCTGGTTGAATAAATTCTGGATGAGTTTCTATATATTCTATAAGTCTATCTGCATATTTACTCATTTTGAAGAAATAAGCTTCTTCCTTCGCTGTTTCTACCGGTCTTCCACAGTCAGGACATTTGCCGTCTACTGCTTGTGTATCTGTCCAGAAAGATTCACAAGGTGTACAGTACCAACCTTCATACGCACCTTTGTAGATGTCACCTTGATCATAAAGTTGTTTGAATATCTTTTGAACAGTTTTCTTATGATAATCATCAGTTGTTCTAATAAATTTGTCATAGCTTATATTCATAAGCTTCCATAAATCTTGTATTCCTGCTACTATTTCATCAACATAATCCTTTGGTGTAACACCTTTTTCCTCAGCTATTCTTTGGATTTTTTGGCCATGTTCATCAGTTCCAGTTAAAAACATAACGTCGTAACCTGTTAATCTTTTATACCTTGCAAGAGCATCCGCTGCAACTGTGGTATATGTATTACCTATATGAAGCTTTGCAGATGGATAATAGATTGGGGTTGTGATGTAATAAGTTTTTTCATTACTCATGTTTTCTTCCTCCTCAATGTTGCTATGTAGTCAATTAATGTATATATGTTCCCATAAAGGATCTTCTAAGGATATATTGATTTTTCAATATTTCTATAGAATTTTGATATAGTTTCAATAAATAGAACCTATATATTTTGGAATAAAGCTCTTCAGCACTTATAAAACTTTGTTTCTATGACACAGAATTTTAAATGTAGTTTCATTATTAAAACTTATGTAGTTTAGAAAATAAAAACTAAAAAACCTCTAAATAGGAAAGTAATCCTATTTAGAGGCGTATTATCGCTGTACCACTCTAATTTATTTCTTCATCACTAAAGAAACCTTTGTAAGTGACCATTATCACTCTGTCTTTTAACGTCGACTCTCACGGGTTATCCTAATTATTCAGACAACCTACTCAGGGGCCATGTTCACATAGTTCATTATCACCAGGTTTCACCAAATCCCGGCTCTCTTTAGATAAATTCCTAGGTTACTCTTCCCATCACTGCATTTCTTTTCAAAGCCAAATCCTACCCTATTCATCAATCCATAGTCTGATGACTGAAACTCTTCATTAGAAAAGCATTATATGAACAGGTAAAAATATCAAGCTTCAATTCCTTATTTACTACTTTATAATATTCCAAGTTTTTACCTATGTCAATCCTTTAATAAAGATTTCCACCTTGAACTTATATAAAAAATACTACAGATGTTTTTTTAGTTCCTCAACATTTTCTTCGTTATGTCGCAATACCTGAAAAAGACTCTTAAATATATTATCAATTCCATGAGCTTCTTCAGTTTTCTTTATTTTTCTCATTCTATCTGTATAATTAGGCATCGCATTGTTGTTTAGATCTGTTAGAAAGCATCTATAGCATTTGCACATCTTCTCTAATTTATTACAATAATATTTTATTATTTTCAGGTCATCCTCTATTTCTTTTATCTCCTTCTCACGTTCCTCCACTCTCTTGCTCTCTTCATATTTATCCATCGTTTCTCCCCCATATTATTTAAACTTCGTGTAAGACAAAGTTGTCCTTAGTGTATTTTATGACTGGGGATTTTAAAGGTTCCTTACGGCTAACCCTATTCTTTTAAAAACTCTAGCAGTTCTCAAAACTACATTAAACGCTGTTTTGTTTTGCTCTGTTCTAATAACTTAGATAAACCTGTGTCTTCCCATTCACTTACTAGTTTAATAGCATCTTCAATAGACCGTCCTTGTCCAACAAACACTCCAGCCATAATATATTTCTGGAGCACATGTTCAGTATTAGGTTCTACGTTAGCCTCTTCCAGTGCCTGATTAACTAATGGTGTAAGATACCTAATCCAATCATCAGGACTAAATGCATAGGTAGGCTCCGGTATATTTCTAGACCCTTTCTCATTATCACTTTCTATAAGTACCCCAACCTTAGGTACATCATGAAGGAGTTCAATTTCTCCATGACAAGAATCAAACTGCTTTGTTAAATCCTTGCCAGCCTTTATGTTAAAATGCTCTGCTCCTTCCCAAGTGGGTTCTTTGGTTACATCGTAAACTATCCCTTTTATCGCAACATAAGCAGACTTTCCATTACTTCCATCATATTGTGCCAACTCTTCTAAAGTAAAATTTTTTTCTTCTCTATAATTTTTACTCCTCATTAATTCATTGACAGCCCTTGCATCAATATAAAAAGCCATAGCTACCTCTTTAAAATTTATATCTATAAAGTCTATGATTATCCACTTAAGAAAATGTTGTCTAATAAGCTATTGTTATCTGTAAATTAAAGTTCATATTGAAAAATATGGCCATTACCTTTTTCTTAAAATAATATGATGAAAGAATGCTATTGCTTTATACTCTTCTAATTCACTTACCTTCAATTCAATTTCCAACATATTCTCCTGCCATGTCTCATCCTTTTGAATTTCTTGATTCTGTTGTAAATCCCAAAAGGTTCTCATTCCAAGGATTTTTTCTATTTCAAATTTATTTGACCATTCCAATATTTCTTTATCCTTGTAGTAATTAATCGTGCCAAACTGCTGTGCATGCCCATTTTTTCCCGCTAATAATTCGTTAGCATGTTCAAAATTATTAAGCAGCACTACCATTTGCATAACCCTTCCAGCCTTATTATGTTTTACAATAGAAAGAAATCCATCTTTCTTTAATATTCTTGAAAACTCTTCTAAAATTTCTTCTCTTTCATCTACATATTCAAAAACATTGTGACACAATATCATATCAAAGGATTCATCTTGGAAATTCTTGAGTCTATTCATGTCTCCTTTTATTTGTGTATAATTATTTTCTTTAAATCTATCCTGAAGCACCTTTTCATCTGGCTCAATTGCTATAACCTCATTGTCTATGGCAAAATGGTTAGCTGTCATGCCACTTCCACTTCCAAAGTCTAAAATTCTTTTATTATGGATGTAGTTTAGGTGCTCCCATGTCATTTTCTTTTGCAATAACTCCCAAGGAGCAATATTTTTATAATCCATACGCGATACCACCTATTGTTGTATATTATAATTATCTATTACTTAATTATAATATGTTGTATATCCCTAATCAAATATATAGATACCCATATCAAAAATTCAAGTTGTCCGTTAAATTTATCCCTTGCTTCTTTTGAATAGTAACAAAAATATTTTTAGTTATGACTGTGGGTATCTATAAACCCTCTTCCTTTAAAGTTTAAACATCTATCTAAAATATATCCTTATACTTAAATTAACGTTATAATTAGCATATATTAACTACTACTTATTACAAATTCCCTACTATTAGGAAATAAGTTAACTTATAATATATACGCCACAATAAAGTCGCTTTACAACTTATCAAGCTTTGTGGCTGTAGCACAGAACTTTAAATGTAGCTTTATGATTAAAACTACATACAAAAATCTATTTACATATTGGAAAATCAATATGCCTTAGGAGAATTCTTTACTTAAAAACTATGTATTCAAAGTGAAAAATGAAACAGTCAAAAGTTTAAAGACTCTTATCACTAGATATATTAAGGAGAAAGATATAAATGACTATAGAACTTAAAAAAGTAAATATTGAAGATAAAGAAATTCTTAGAAACTTACTTGAAAAATATGATTATGAATTTTCACAATGGGATAATAGAGATGTGAATAAACTCGGCTTATATGGATATAATTATCTTGATTGTTATTGGACCGAGGAAAAAAGATGGGCATTTTTTATAGTTGTTGATGGGAACTTGGCTGGATTTGTAATGATAAATGATTATCCTGAAGTAGATGAGGTAACTGATTATTCTTTGGCAGAGTTCTTCGTAATGTACAAGTATCGTCGCTCTGGTGTAGGTAGGTTCGCTGCAATGAAAGTATTTGATATGTTTCATGGTAAATGGCAATTGAAAAGGCACCCTAAAAATATAGCCTCTGTTCATTTTTGGAATAAGGTTGTTTCTGAATACACAAAGAGTAACTATAAACTTATTGAATCATATCCTAATTCAGTCTATAATGATGGGACCTTAGGAGATATAATTTTATTTACAAGTTAGTTTCTACTAAGTAACAAGAATATTTCTAAATATCCTTAGTTATGGCTGTAGGTAGATATACTCATGATTAATAGAAAGGAATGAGAACAATAGAAACATATGAAAAAATGCACAGTGGGAAAATTTATGATTGTACCAATGAGGAATTAATGAACTTACAAACGAAATGTCTGGATAGACTTTATGATTTTAATGCAACTCGTCCTACTGAATATGAGAAACGTATAAAAATGTTAAAAGAAATGTTTGCTGAGTTTGGTGATGGTTGTTATATTGAACCTCCACTTCATAGTAATTGGGGAGGTAAACATGTACATTTCGGTAACAATGTTTATGCTAATTTTAATCTAACCCTTGTGGATGATACACATATTTATGTTGGTGATTACACAATGTTTGGTCCTAATGTTATCGTAGCAACAGCAGCCCATCCAATTACACCAGAAATGCGTATGCCTGTAACGCAGTTTAATAAATCAGTATATATCGGAAAAAATTGTTGGCTAGGAGCTGGTACCATCGTTCTTCCAGGAGTTACAATCGGAGACAATACAGTTATAGGTGCTGGAAGTGTTGTAACGAAAGATATACCAGCAAATGTAGTCGCTGTAGGTAATCCTTGCAGAGTACTGAGAGCAATTAATGATGATGACTGGAAGCATGGTCAAGAACTGTTGAAATAGACACAATGAAACATTTTGGTTGTTTATTTATAATCTTTTTAACAAAAGGATAGTTTGAGATTTTTCAAGTACAGTCTCGTTAAACCCCTTTTTTAAGTATAGTTTTTTAGCTCTTGGTGCTCTGTGCTCTACATTGATTGTAAGCACTGCAATCCCTAATTGTAGTGCTTATTCAGTGATATAATCAATAATCTCTGTTCCAATTCCTTTATTTCGGAATTCTTCTCTTACTACTAAATACGAAAGGTAAGCTCTTTTTGGTGGAACTGTTCTGTAAATATCTCCATTATCAAAAACAATAGAACCTCCACTAATAAATACCTCACTTTCAGTATAAACAAACATTTTATAAGGAAATTATCCCATACTCTCGTTTCCAAGATAAACTTCTGTTTCTCTATTATTATAAAGATTAATTATTTGTGATCGAAGCTTTGAAGGATATAGAGGCTCATTCATTAAGTTTTCAATAGGAAGCCATTGAAATCCTACTTGATTAGCATCTCCTTGTATCTTTGCATTCTCTATTTTTCCAATATATTCACATAAAAATACTAAATCAATTCGGTGGAATGCTTCTCCATATAAGCCTTCTATAACAAAAGCCTAGTCATATATTTATTTAACACCGTAAAAGAATTTCTTAATATCCTCATCTGCTGGATACTTAATGGAGTCAATCTCTTCTAGAATTCTTTATAGGTCATATTCAGCGAAGACTTTTTAGTAACTTCATTGAATTATCAAAATGTATCCCCGACATATTGTTGACCCTTGCAATATATTTATTAACTTCGTCAATTTCGCACCACATGATATCATCAACTTCATTAGAATTATTAAAGGGTTTTGCTTTTACAAAAGCAATAAAGCCAGCCATTATTAATTCATTTGGTCTAAAATAATAACTTTCCACATACTGCATCTTTTCAACTTCTTGTCCTGTTTCTTCTAAAACCTCTCTTATTACTGTTTCCTCTAATGTCTCCCCATTATTAACATATCCAGACACTACTCCCCAATGGGTTTTCGAAATGTAATTTTGCTTCAATAATAATATCTGGTTATGCTCATTAAGAATCAAAACTTCAACACAGCTTGAAGGGCTATCAAAATAAGGTCTATTGCAGGTAAAGCAATACCTTACCAAACCCTCATCACCAATATTCTTTTCACTAAGTTTTTCACCACATATAGGACAATAAATAAATTTCATGGAACATTTCCTTCTCCAATCTATACAAATATCAGCTATATCTATAGCTTTTAAAAATTACAGGCGGGATTGTCCACCTGTAATTCTTAACATAAAAATATTCTATAATTATTCCTTTCCAACACTTTCAATAAGTAAACTTCATTGGAACTTATTTTGGCTTTTCCCACTCAGTATTTAAAATTCCTCTTCCGATATTCCAACGAGCCAGTAAATCTCGTTGTTTATTCTCAAGATCATCATAAGGAGATGCAGTATATGTTATTGTATCAAATAAGTTAATGAAGTGAGGTCCTTCTTTAAATTTGCGAATACCACCATATTCATCATCGTCTGCAGCCCAAACTACTCTCTTAATTCCAGATAATAAGATAGTACATGTACACATCGGGCAAGGCTCACAAGTTGTGTAAAGTGTTAAATTATTTTTCACAAACCTCTTGTTTGGTATATCTAGTAATTTATGTCCAGCCTTCCTAATTGCATCTACTTCAGCATGAGCAGTACAATCTGATTCAGTAAAGACACGGTTCCTTCCTTTACTCACAATATTTCCATCATCATCTACAATAACGGCTCCTATTGGGTACGTTCCTTCTTCAAATGCTTGATTTGCTTCCTCAAATGCTAGAGCTAGATAATCATAATCAGACAACCTCATAATAGTACTCTCCTTTATGTAATAAATACTTATTTAGCCTCCTAAATACTTGTTCTTACTATATTATAACTTATTTCACTAATAATTTTCCATTTTTGGCACTAACTCAACACATAAGCTAACATTGATTGCAACATGAGTATTGTTATATAAAAAATGTATAATTTTACAATTTATTAACCAATATCTATTTAATACTATAGGATTTAATGTTATAATTAGGAAATATCAGATATAAGTTGCCCTAAAAAAGCTCATGGGGATATATTAATTTTCAAAGTTTCTGTAGATTTTTTATGATGTTTCAATAATGGAACTTATATAATATTGATTTATAAAAAATACGTAGTGGATGTAAAGGTGATTTTGATGAAAAATATAGAATATATTTTAGAAAAAGGTGGGTTTTCATTTGAAATAATTCATAATGATAAGCATATTTACACAGCTAAGGAAGGTGCTGAGTATTTTAATGTTCATATTGCTCAAATAGCACCAACCTTAATATTATATACTGCTGTAGGATTTTATGTGTTAGTTATATCAGGTGAAAGAGGTCATGTAAACTTCAAGGAACTAAAACAGTTATTAAATTGTAAAAATGTTAGATTAGCAAATAAAGACGAAGTTAAATCAGTAACAGGGTTTTCAGTAGGAAATGTTCCAATGCTTGGAATCGAATTACCGTATATAGTTGATGAAAAACTTCTTGAATTTCCTTTTGTTTATGGTGGCTTAGGTGAAGAAAATACAACCTTAAAGATTGATCCAAACGCTTTATTAAAATTGAATAACGTCATCGGGACATTACATTAGAGATATCTATTGCTTCTCTATTCTTAAAGCCTTTCAATATTGTATCAATAACAGAGTCTAATTTGAGAATGCCGTAAAAATAATTATTCTCGCTTTGTACCTGCATATGACCCCATTCCACCAGAAACATTAACAACATCATAGCCTTGCTTTGAAAGAACATTGCAAGTCTTTGAACTTCTTCCCCCTGACTGGCACATTATGTAATATTCTTTGTTTTTATCTAAATATTTATCTGGGTCCCCAAGCAATTCTCCCATTGGGATATTTTTAGAGCCCTTTATACTTCCACCTTTATATTCGTATTCTTCTCTGATATCAATTAGTTCTACCTTTCCAATTAAATTATCAATGTCATTAACGTTAATGGCCTTCCCATCATTTTTCTTTAGAAATCCTAACATAATTCGTCTCCTCCTATGTTTTCTAATTATATGTGTTTCGGTTAAAAATCTATGTTATTTTATCAAGATGGCATAAGTTGAATGGTGGACTACTGAAATTGAACTCCCTAATACTAACAGTTTGCCATTTTTTACGAAAAGCAGACATAAGTATATAACTATAGTTAAATTCCGTATTGCTAATATTTTGTCTCTATCTAAGTTTATCTATTCAATACATTTTGATAAGCTTGTTTCATTTTTTTCTTGCTATGATAATTATTTTTGATAGATATTATTCATTCTTTTCTTAGATTATTTATTTATAAAAATAGTATTAGTATAATCAAAGAAAAAAGCTAGGGGGATGTCATATGAATAACATAAAAGTAATTATTATGGATGTGGATGGTACATTAACTAACAGTAAAAAAGTAATTACTGAAAAGACTAAGAATGCTTTAATCAAAGCACAAGAAGCAGGTGCTATCTTAATTCTAGCATCAGGAAGACCTACATCTGGATTAATGGATTTTGCTAGAGAATTAGAAATGGATAAGAACCATGGACTTTTGGTTTCTTTTAATGGTTCTAAGGTTGTTGATTGTGAGACTAATAAGGTTTTATTTAATGAAGCCATGCGCATTGACCAAGGACAAGCGGTTCTTGAACATTTAAAGAAGTTCGATGTTAAACCTATGATTGATAAAAATGATTATATGTTTGTTAATAATGTTTTCAACAATAAAATAAATCACGATGGTAAAACTATTAATATAATTGAATATGAAGCTCGTGGTGGCAAATTCAAGTTATGTGAAAAGGATGATTTAGCAGCCTTTGCTGACTATCCATTAAATAAAATTTTAACAGCAGGAGATCCTGAATACCTACAAGAACATTACAAAGAAATGATGGAACCCTTTAAAGACACTTTGAATTGTGTGTTTACAGCGCCTTTCTACTTTGAATTTACTGCTCAAGGAATTGATAAAGCTAAAGCCTTGGATACTGTACTAATTCCTATGGGCTATAAAAAAGAAGAGATGATTGCATTTGGTGATGGACATAATGATATATCAATGGTTAACTATGCTGGTATCGGAGTAGCTATGGGTAATGCAGTAGATGAATTAAAAAACGTAGCTGATGAAGTGACCTTATCTAATGAGGAAGATGGTATTGCTTATACATTAAGTAAACACATAAAATGATATATTTTAAAATTGAGGATGTGTTAACATGAAAATTGAACATGTGGCTATATGGAGTAAAGATATTGAGAGATTAAAAAGATTTTATGTAGACTATTTTGATGGCAGTGCTGGAGATAAGTATACGAACTTAAGTAAAAACTTCGAATCATATTTTATTAACTTTCAATCAGGTGCTAGGCTTGAAATTATGCAGATGCCATCTATTCCTTTTAACTTAAATAATACTATTGATCAATATATAGGTTTGATCCACATTGCTATTTCCGTAGGCAGTATAGAGAAAGTTAATAAACTTACTGACACATTAAGAAATGCAGGTTGCAAAGTAGTGAGTGAACCTCGTCGTACTGGAGATGGCTATTATGAGAGCTGCATTTTGGACCCTGACGGAAATCGAATAGAAATAACAGAATAATAAAAAGAATAACATCTAGATAACTATGTCTAATGATGTACTTATTAAAATATTATATAATGTTCATGAGGTGATCTTTATGAACATTTTCAGTAAATTAAATAAACTTACAAACTTAACTGAAAACGAGAAAACATTAGTTAGCTATATGCAAGATAATCCTGAAGGTTTTGTGAAAATGAGTGCTCTTGAAATTAGTGACGCCTGCTTTATTTCAACTTCGACTATTTATAGACTCTGTCAAAAGTTAGATTTATCAGGACTATCAGAATTAAAAGTACAAATATCTCTGTCTATTAATGAGTATTTAAAAGAACAGAGTTCTTTAGATTATAACTATCCTATTAAGCAAAATGAAACCCAACATCAAATTGTATTGAAATTAAAGGAATTATATGAACAAACTTTAGTGTCTTCATTAAATTTAATAGACCTAGAACAATTGAGATTAATAGCTAATGTATTAAAAAATGCACAGCATATTGATTTTTACACCTCCGCTGGGAATATGTATTTTGTTGAGAACTTTAAATTTCAAATGCAAGAAATCGGAACCTTTATCAATGTTCCAATAGAAGAATACCATCAACTTTTAACAGCCTCTACCAGTGATGAAAATCATATAGCAATAGTAGTTTCCTTTGAAGGTAGAGGTGTAATAATAAAAAGAATAGCGGATATGCTAAAAGTAAATAAAACTCCAATTATTTTAATTTCTTCAACAAACGAAAATCCGCTTACTAAATATGCAAATTACCATTTGTATTTAAGTTCAAATGAAAATCACTTTAATAAAATTTCATCTTTTTCAACAAGATTATCCTTGTTATATGTTTTAGATTGTCTATATACATGCTATTTTAACTTAAACTACGACAAAAACGTAAGTTATAAGCTTAATGCATACAAAAAATTATCTGGTAACTTTAATAAAACTCCTGAAACATAATTCTGTAAGTTGTATAATTGAATCTATCTCTAAAAATAACTTGATACTATTAAAATCAAACAGTTTATGAAGAAACTTTATTGCAACATATATTACTTACTTTATGGAAATATGCTCTAAATTTTATATGTAAGGTGGAACAGTGAATGGTATTAACGATTTTATTAATCATAATTTATTTAGCATTTATCAGTCTGGGATTACCAGATTCACTTTTAGGTTCAGCTTGGCCTTCTATGTATCCGAATATGGGAGTACCAATATCTTATGCTGGAATTGTTTCTATGGTTATAGCAGGAGGAACTATTGTATCAAGCTTGTTCAGTGACAAGGTTATTAGAAAATTGGGAACTGGTGTAGTTACCTCTATTAGTGTGTTTATGACAGCAGCAGCTTTATTAGGATTTTCAGTAAGTACTGAATTTTATCAGCTATGCCTGTTTGCAATTCCATTAGGACTTGGAGCAGGCTCAGTAGATGCCGCTCTTAATAATTTTGTAGCACTTAATTATAAAGCAAAACATATGAGTTGGCTTCATTGTTTTTGGGGTGTTGGGGCTATGACAGGTCCAATTATCATGTCCTATTGCTTAGAACGAGGAGCTATCTTTCAGTTAGGTTATCGCACCGTTGCAATTATTCAATTCTCATTAGTAATAATATTAATAGCTACCTTGTCATTTTGGAAAAAAGCAGTGCCAACTACTAACCTTCAAGGCGATAAGAAAAATCCCAATGAAAAAGAAGTGGAACATAAAATAATAAGTAAAAGAGAACTTTTGAAACTGCCAGGCGCAAAACATGCATTACTAGCCTTTTTCTGCTACTGTGCCATAGAATCAACAACAGGTTTATGGGGAAGTAGCTTTGCAGTTATGTCTCATGGACTTCAAGCAGAAACAGCAGCAAAATGGGCATCTCTTTTCTATTTTGGCATTACCTTTGGCAGGTTTTTGTCAGGATTTATTACACTTAGACTAAATAACAGACAAATGGTTCGCTTGGGAGAAGCTTTAATTGCAGTGGGCATAATTATGATTATGCTACCACTTGGCCAAGTTGCTTCACTAATCGGCTTCATAATAACAGGAATAGGCTGTGCACCAATTTATCCAAGTTTGTTACATGAAACCCCAGCAAACTTCGGGGCGGAATATTCACAATCAATTATGGGAGTACAAATGGCTTGTGCATATGTGGGGACTACATTTATGCCTCCTCTCTTTGGTATTTTAGCATCATATACAGGCTATTCTCTTCTGCCGTTTTATACTGGTGGTATACTTCTACTGATGTTTATAATGATAGAAACGTTAAATAAGCGTGTAGATGCCAAGAATAAAATTAAGTCCTAGTCATAAGTTGATTAGAACTATCCTTATATTTTTCATCAACAAGAGTTGAACTACTCTTGTTTTTTTAATTGGCTCAGCAAAAGATTCCACATTGTTTTTGTATAAACTATGTGGAATCCTAATATTGAGGATACTTCACCTCGATATTATTTGGTTGAAATTCGACTTTGCATCTCTCGAATCCTAATGCTAAGGCTACTTTTATTTATCAAAGTATAGGTATCTCAACAATGTTGGCAGTACTCCTATCTATTTTGATACTATATCCTCTCGTGGAAATATTTTCTCAAAATCATGCTCAACATCATCTATGCTCATGTATTTTCTCTTAAGTCCCAAAAGTTTTTTCAAAAATATCAATTCCTTTTGACTTAATTCCAACTCTTCATACCAAGGTCCTGATTTCTTGTTTGTTCCATCAAAAGATGAGTAATATAGATGGATAAGTAGATGTCCTAAACAACGAAAATCTATATTCGGTATATACCTGTCGTTATCAACCAATCTTGCAAGACCAAAATCGATAAGATATACTTCATCTTCATCGATAACCACATTAGGTACTCTTATATCCCTATGTACTATATTCCTTTCATGAAGATACTTAATAATGTTTATAAGCGCTATTCCAACCTTATAGATCTCACATCGGCTAAACACATGTCCATCATCAAAAATCATCTCTTCTAAAGTTCTTCCTTTTTTATATTCCAAAACATATACATGTATTTCATCAGTTTTTATTACCTCTAATATTTTAGGGATGGCTGGATTATCAATAGATGAAAGTATTCTCTCCTCAAAAATAAGCTTATTTCCACTTTTTTTAATAGCATTAGGCTTGATTACCTTTAGAACATATTGCTTATCATCTAACTCTGCTAAATAACATATTCCAAAGCGACCTTCTCCTATGGTACTTAATATTTTATACCCACCAAGCAAAAAGCCTGGTGGATATATTTTCTTCTTAAAAAAGTCAATCATGACCATGAACTTTTATGCCTTCTTCTGTGATATCCATGATTGAAATGGTTATTATGATATGAACTATGAGAATGTATTCTATTATGTCCCCTAGCAGAACTAGATAACACCCCTAAAAGCCTAAGTAACTTCATGAAAAGCCCTTCTCTTCTGTAATAACCTCTACCTTGATGCATACCCCCATAGTGTCCTCTACCTGATGAACTTGAAAAAAAACTCATAACTCATCCATCCTTTCTTATTAATATATGTATATAAGTTCAATTGAAGTTTATAACCAAATAATTTTAAGTTAAAACCACATTTCATAGCTTTGGCTATTTAATAATATATCCATATTTAATAGAAAAAACTCACATGTAAAATTTAATGGCATATCTATATTTTTAAAACAAACTCTACGTTTAAAAAGCTTAAGTTCTTTTGTGGTAAAAAATAAAGAGGATAAACTAAATTTCTTGTTTATCCTCAGCTTGTATATTTATATAATTATAGACTTAATCTTAGCTTCAGAAATCCTCTGTTACAAATTTATATATTATAGATTTGCAATCATAAATTTTCATCTTATGAACTTCTATTTTTGAACTCTTACTTCCTAAATTCCTAGGTCACCTATATCCTATTGAAAAAAATATCTACTCATTTTACTAGCTACTAATAACTCGGACTCGCCAGTCTTTTCCCAATCTTGAACCTTATTAATAGCATCTTCTGGTTTCATTCCTAATCCAATAAGCACACCTGATAATACTAATACTTGATATAAGTGTTCGTTATTAGTATCCTCTTTCATATTTGTCATAGCATTTTCAACTACTGGCATAATATATTTTACCCATTCATCTGGAGTAAACTTAGATGTATCCTGCATAGCTCTGCTTGCATTTTCATATAAATCGTTATAAAGGTTACTCATATTCTCATTCATATTACCATTCATGTTGTTATTCATGCTGCCATTCTTATTGTTATTCTTATCCATATTGTTATTCATATTCTTATTCATGTTGATAGTATATAATAAGTTATATTTTGATGCATGCTTTAATTCATCTGTAATAATATCTGTTAATACGTCTATATATTGTCCTCTAGGAAGTTTTCTTCTGATATCTCTGTATTTTTCTACAGCTCTTAATTCGCCAAGTAATGCTCTTTTAATACCATCTAAATATGATTTAGGTCTTTTAAAGCTTTCTTCATCACCCTTTGAAACTTCTCTACCTGTTAAATCTTCATAGATTATTTTGTATATCCTATTATGTCTACGTTCATCATCTCTTATATCTGATATAATGTCTTTTTCTTCATCATCCTCTGCTTCATTTAGAAGATAATCATAAAATAATTCATCTTCTCTTTCTCCTTGAACTGCATCTTTTATTCCTTCAATTGCTTCTTTAAATAATTTGCTGTCCATCATTTGTTTACTTTTATTTTTTTCCATGATTTTTCTTAATTCTCCTAAATAATTATTCCCTACATTTTTATTGTATTAATGTTATACAAATTTGTGCATTTTTCTTCTCGTAAATTTTTTGAATTTTTTAAAAATAATTTGTAATAATATCAATTTATCTTATATCGACATTTTTTTAATGAGGGTGATAAAGATTTACTGGAGGCATAAAATATTAGACATGATTAAAATATCTAAATATAATGAAGCTCAAAACCAACCTCCAAATGATGTTAGTTTTGAGCTTCATTAATTTTGTATACTTTTAAATTTATTATACATTTCGATCTACACCAAAAACTTTTTTGGTAAGTGGATCAAGATATACTATAATTACTACTTTATATATTCTTTCATAACTTCATGAGCATACTCTATTATTTCTGGACAGGATACACCCTTACGTTTTAATTCCTTACATTCATAAGTACCATACTTTTCATTAACTTTATTCATAAATTCTTTTGCTGATACTCTTGCGATATTTTTTTCCTCTGCAGTTTCTCTTCCTTTTACTGCTCCTAATGCCATTAATGCTCCTGTGATTGCTCCACAAGTACTTGCTACTCCCATTCCGCCCCCAAAGGCGCTTGCCATTGCTACTGGAAGGTTTAGGTTTTTTTCTTCATTAACAGCCATTAATATGGACTCTGAACAATTATATCCTTGCTTATAAAACTCTACTGCATTACTCATAATTTAATTCTCCTTCTTATATATACTGTACTTACTTACGCACACTACTCAACTGTAAATGGTGCTTTTCACATAAAATAATCCCTCCAAAGTAGTACGCTTCTATATTTACCTTGTCTACTTTAAAAAGATCATATCATTTCGGCTTCCCTAAATTCACTTTTAAAGAAGATTGTTCACTATTTATCTGTCACAATTTTTAGTTCTTTAGTTGGTCCATCGTTAACATCTCTAAAGTTTGGGGATTTATAAATTTCATACCCAGATTCAGTCCCATTAGCAGTTATTCTATTCCATGCTATAACTTGATATCCCAACCCTCTGTAGTCTGTAGTTCCTCCGTCTTTATACAGATCCTTTTTAACAACAAAGATAGGTTTTTTATCTTGATTTACTAAATTTGAATCTATTCTATAAGTTATCCTTGGTGCCAGAATAGCTACAGAAATAATAAGTATGGTTATTAATAGATAAATATATTTTCTTTTCTTCAAAGCCTTCTGCCTCCTTTTTAAATTTCACAATATTCTACAACTTTAATTTACTGTATGTAGTGTTAATGTGCTTACTATGTTGAATATATGAAAATTATAGTATATTTTCGAACTTGTATCAAATTTCAACATTTATTTAAAACATAACCTTAAGTAAAAAATGCAGACTGCATATCTGCATTTTTTACTTAGTTTTTATTATTAGTTTTATTTCTTTAGCTTTTCCTTAGCTTCTTCAACTTCAAAATCAGGAATAATATCTTTAATTTCTTTCAGCTTAGTATCTTTAGGAACAGAATTTGGTAAGTCTAATTTTTCATAGACCTGGTTTAAATCTAACTTTAATCCAGTAGCTATTTCTTCTAAGGTCATGTATCCTTTTATTTCTTCTGGTGTCAATTTTGTTTCAGAAGTTATCTTAGAAGGTGTAACTTGATACATGCCTATAACCTTAGTAGCACCTATAGCACCAAAGAATATTAAAAGTACTAATAATATTACAATTGCTGGTTTAACTGATTTGTTTTTAACTTTGTATTCTAACGTACCTTTCTTTGGACAAGAAAGCACACAGCTTTGGCAGCTTATACATTCAGCAGATTTTATTTCTTTAGCTTTAGAAACCTTTATATTCATTGGGCAACTCTTGCTACACAAGTTACAGTTAACGCAGGAGTTCTCATTTCTTACTATCTTTCCTAGACTTAGTTTTGAAATTAATCCGTAAAAGGAACCCATAGGACAAAGGTATTTACAAAAGAATCTATCATATAGTAATGATCCAATTAGAATTGCTATTAGTATAATAAAACCTATTAGATACTCTTCAAAAAGAGCTGATATACCTTCACTTATATGTCCATATGCTGCCCAAGGATCATATGGATTCACCCATAAACCTGCTGTTTTCCATGCAAAATAAAGAGTTACTGCGAGAACAACATATTTCAAATATCTCATTGGCTTGTCTATCTTTTCTGGAACAACAAATCTCTTCTTAAATATCTTTTTACCTATAATTCCAAAGAACTCTTGAAGTGCTCCAAAAGGACAAATCAACCCGCAAAAACTTCTTCTAAAAATTAGTGCTATTGCTACTGATATAACTAAAATAATAAGTGTACCCGAGAATATTTTTTCCACAAAAGTTCCGCTAAACATCACTTGATACAATGATTCTAAAGCTCCATATGGACATAGTGCGTGTATTGATGGAGCTTCTCCACCACCTAAAACTTGATGAAGATAAGTCTCAACCGTAATGTGTATTAGAAATATACCTAGTAGAACATATCGTAAATTTTTCAATATCTTATTATTTTTCATTTTTATTCCCCCTACTTTTACTTATATATCTTTAAAGTCCTCATAAGGCAGTAATCCTTTTGCAAGCCCTTCACTAATACTGCTATCAAGATTTTTACTCTCAAGTATATTTCTAATGATTAAAAAATCCTTTGTGTCTATAAGGCACTGAGCATATCTTTCTAGAAGTACTGGTGTATATGGATTTACAAACTTCAGTTCTTCTATAATCATTTTTCTTTCTATATATTCATCAGCAGTTATAATTCCCGCAGCATACTTTTCCTTGAGTATATCGATCAATTTTATGGTGAAGGGGTTTGCAACTGGTTTACTTTTGAAAAATAATACTGCCAACACAGAGAAAGCTATAAGAAGAAATATCAAAATATATGAGCCATATAATCCAAAGCCCATGTGGTAGCCATGCCTCATGATTTGCCCTCCTCAATTTTTTGTCCTTTTTAAGCAAAACCCAAAGTTCTATATTACTGTAACTAATCTGAATTCTTACTTATTGGGAAAGAAATAATTATCCTAGTTCCCTGATTTACTTGGCTCTCTACTTTAAATGTTCCATTTAAAACCTTAACTAATCGTTTTGCTATTGAAAGTCCTAACCCTGTCCCTTCAACCGTTGCATTTCTTGCTTTATCTGCCTTATAAAACTTTTCTCCTAAATACTGAATTTCTTCTTGTGGTATGCCAATTCCATTATCTTTTATAGCTATATACAGCTCTTTATCCTTTGAGTAAGTGTCAACCTTCACAACTCCACCCTTGCTCGAAAACTTTATACTATTGTCTATAAAAATTATTAGTAGCTGTTTTAATTTATAGTAATCGCTTTGAAGAATCGACAAATCTTCTTGAAGTGATAATTCAATAGCTATATTCTTATCTCTTATAAGTGGTCTTAGGCTTCTTATAGTGTCATTAATAAGCAAATTCACATCAAGGTCTGAAACCTCAAGTTCTAAAGTACCTGATTCTAGTTTGCTTAAATTTAATAAGTCCTTAACCATTCTTTCAAGTCGATTTGTTTCTTTTATCAGATTAATGCATGTTTCCATCACATCCTCTGGTCTAGTGATTCCATCTACAATAGATTCCAGATTACCTTTTATAACTGTCAAAGGAGTTCTAAATTCATGAGAAACATTTGAAATAAAGTCCTTCCTTAGCTGCTCTAGTTTTTCTTTTTCGCTTATATCTTGAATAAGGATAACTCCACCTATAATTTCATTTGAACTCTTTCTTATTGGAGCTATAGAAAAATCAAGAATCTTGTTTTTAAAGTTTTTTATAACGGATTTTTTCTCCTGTATATCTTTTAGTCCAAGAGCTTCTATAAGATTTAACTGCTGAAAAATCTCCATAATTTCTATATGATACTTAGTACTATCTTCTTTAGGTTCCTCAATCTTAGTGGTGGCTGATGAATTTTTAACTGCTGATAATTTTTCAGTTTCTTCATCACTTGCATTATTAATTACTGATAACTTTTTATCTACATCATTATTTGCATTATTGATTACTGGTGACTTTTTAGCTACATCATCATTTGCATTATTGATTGATGATACCTTTTCTACTGCCTCATCGCTTATATTATTAACTTCTGATAACTTTTCGGTTGCCTCGTAATTTTCATTGCTAATTGGTAATAGCTGTTTAGCATCTTTATCATCAATACCTAATAGCTTTATAGCTGCTTCGTTTATGTCAATAAGCTTCATATCTGTATCTAAAGCTAAAAGCCCTTCGCTGATACTTTTTATTATGTTGCTTAACTTATTTTTTTCTTCAAATAGCTTGCCTATAGTATATTCTAGCTTTAAAGATAGTAAATCAAAGGAACTGGACAACTCCCCTATTTCATCCTTTTGATATATATTTGTCTTTATTCCATAGTGCCCCCGTGCTAGTTTTAACGCTGATTCATTTATTTTTCTTATTGGTTTAGAAATACTATTTGAGAAATAGTAACCCATAAAACCAACAATTATTATCTCAATGCCAAGAATTAAAATTATATATATAAAGAATTTATCCATAGAATTTATCAAATCATATATAGGAGAATTTACTACTACTGCACCTATAACTTTGTTATCATTCTTTATTGGTACTGCTATGGTCATCATGTCTTCTTCATAATAAGGATTGTAGGCTAAAATATAGCCTTGTTCCCCTAATAGTACTCGTTCATTGATATCTTTATATACTTCATTTACCTCTGTGTCATTGACATAAGTAATGGCATTAGACTTATCTGAAGCAGTGACGATGGTTTTATTAGGATTCAACACCCATATTCTTGCGTTATCAATGTGATATATCAAATGCATAATTTCATTAAGTCCGTTGCTACTTTGTGGATTCTTCATATAAGGCTCTAAGGTTTCTGAAATTGCTTGAGCATGCTTTCTCATATTATTTTCTTTGATTTCGTAGATGTTATTTTTAAAAATATTTATAGCGATGATGCCTATAAAAAGAGTAGAAACTATTACGATCGCTAAAAAGCCAAAGGTTATTTTAAGGCTAATGTTTTTATTTAACTCTAATACATTAATCCTATTACCCTTTTTCCTTTGAATCAGTTTAGGCCCTTTTTTTAAAAAATTTCTGTCTAACCTATTTCTCCCTAATTCTTTGCTTAACTTACTCTTCTTAAACATCCTTCACCTCGAACTTGTACCCCATGCCCCAAATGGTTTTTATATCCCAACTGTATTGCCCATTAAGTGCAAGTTTCGCTCTTATCCTTTTTATATGTGTGTCCACAGTTCTTGGGTCTCCAAAATAATCTATCCCCCAAATATTATCTAGAAGATCATCTCTTTTAATAACCTTATTAGGAGAACTAGTAAGCATCCATAGCACTTCAATTTCTTTTTTTGTGAGGTTTATATTCTCTCCATGGATTTTCACTGAATAATTATTGATATCAATCTCCATTGGTGGATATTTAACAACTGACAAAGTGCTGTTCTCTACAGGAGTAATTCTTCTAAGAACAGCTTTTATTCTTGCCACAACTTCCCCAGGACTAAAAGGTTTAATAATATAATCATCAGCACCAGAATTTAACCCTAAAATCTTGTCTGCGTCCTCGCTTTTAGCTGTTATCATTATTATCGGTGTGTTGGATTTTTCTCTAATTCTATTGCAAACTTCAATACCATCAATCAAAGGCATCATAATATCCAGTAGAACCAATTGAGGATTGTAGTGATCGAACTTTAACAATGCCTCTTCGCCATCAAAAGCAAAGATTACATTAAAATTTTCCTTTTCTATATAAGGCTTTAGTATTTTTATAATTTCAAAATTATCATCGGCAATAAGAATATTTCTATCCACTTAATCACCCCTATTTCACTTGAATTATACCATCGCTAAAAATTTAATTTGTGTCCTAATTGTGTCTTATTATTTCACATTTAAGACACCCTTTAATTTCTATTCTGCTTTATTATTGTATTATCCCCACCGGGGGGCAAAAGATTTCCACGCTGTGATTAAAAATCTATTAGGTAAGGCAAGATTAAAGTTAAGAAATCTATAATTTAACTATTTGGGAGGAATTAAAAATGAAATCAAAAAAATTTATATTAGCTTTAACCATGACTATAGCAATGGGATTAGGTATAACTGCCTACGCATCTGCAGAACCTTCAAGTACTACAGTTGTAACTAATACTACTGACTCTGCTAATACTTCTGTTCATAAAAAAGCTGGTATCAAGAGAGTTACTGGTATGAAAGGCTCTGATTACGTAAAAGCTGTTTTAAAGAATAAGCTTGGTATGACCGACGAAGAAATAACTGCTGGCCTTGATGCTGGAAAAACCATGTACGATTTAGCTAAAGAAAAAGGCATGACAGAGGAAGCTTTTAAAGCAGCTTTACTTGAAGAAAAAAATAAATCTATCGATAATGCCGTTGCAGCAGGAACTATAACAACAGAAGAAGGGGCTTCCATAAAGGAAACCATAAAAAATAATATGGATAACTGCACAGGAATACCTGGTGAAAGAGGAAATTCTTCTGGCTCTGGTAATGGTTGTGGCAAAAAAGGTGGCAATGGAATCAGTTGTGATACAAGACATAGCTCTGGAACAAGAAAATAGTACTACGCTGAAATGAAAGTTTATATACTAAAGCCCAAAATCAACGCATTTAGCAGTTAATTTTGGGGCTTTTTTATTTTTTTCTAGAATATTTCATTGTTTTGGATTCTTCTTGCTAAATCTTTTACTTTTTCTTCAATGATTTTTGCAGTTTTAATAAATTCTTCATCGTTTTTACCTGTTGGGTCCTCTAATCCCCAATCTTCTCTATGTTTTGAAGGTAGTGCTGGACAAACCACGTTACAGCCCATAGTTACAACTATATCTACTGTTGGTATATCTTCAAGTAACTTAGATTTTTGTGTTTCGTTCATGTCCACATTGTATAAATCTTTAATTATTCTTACTGCATCTTGGTTTATTTGTGGCCTTAACTCTGTGCCAGCTGAATAAGCTTCAAAGACCTCAGAAGCAAATAATTTTCCTAGTGCTTCTGCCATTTGTGATCTACAAGAATTGTGAACGCATATAAATGCTACTTTTACTTTCATTTTTTAATCTCCTTTTTTATTTTATATATAGCTTTTTCAAGTTTTTTTATTCTTTAACTTATCCTGCGATTTATAAAGATCTTTTGTTCCAATTTGACAAACATCTTTGGTTCTAATTTCACAAGATTTTTGGTTCCAATTTCAGAAGCACCAAGGAAAAGGCTCAACTATTCAATGCTGCAGACAACCTCTAGTTCTCTAGCAGCTTACAATCACATTTTATTCCAGTTTCACAATAACCTTTTTTTTCGGTTTTACAATCATCCTCAGTTTTATCCTTACAAATGCATTCCTCTGTATCTGTAACAAGATTCATAAGAAATAATATAAGCTTGTTACACTTTGAGTTGTTTAGAGAATAATAATTCCAAAGTCCCTCTTTCCTGCTATTAACAAGGCCGCAATCACTTAAAACCTTCATATGATGTGAAAGGGTTGGCTGAGTAAATTGAAATTCCTCTAATATTTCACAAGCACACTTCTCTCCACAAGATAAAATATCTATAATCTTTAGTCTACTTGGATCTGAAAGTGCTTTAATAATTTTTGCGTTTTCTTCATATTGTGGTTTCATAATACCCCCTATATAGATAATTATCTATATGTTCTATAACAATAGAATACATAAGTATCTATTTAACGTCAATATATCTAACATAAAGTTAACTTACATATTAGCTATTCCCTATATTTACATATCGTATGTTGTCCTTTGGAAATACCAACTTAAATACTCTACTCCTTGGCAAAAGTAAAGGAAACCTCAAAAGCTTAACTTTTAAGATTTCCTTAGTTTAAATTTTATTTAATTATATATCTAATTCCAAATAAATAGTCTACATTAAACACATATATAGCTTATTGAAATTAATGCAGATTTTTGATTGGAAATATATCTGAGATTTCTATTATGAAACTAGTGCCTCCATTAATGTCACAATATCATTCTCACCTGGTAACCATGTGTTTCCATCCTTTGCTAAAGCTAAGGTAATAGTTTTTGGTTCTTGAACTATTACACCATTTGCAATACTTTCTCCTATATATTTCAAAGATGTTTGTAGCATTTGTGGCTGAGTCATTGCTGGATTAGCCTTCAAATCTTCTTGAAGCCTTGCCTGAATATTTGCAGAAATAGTATTCATATCAAAACCTTTTATTTCAACATTTACTTTAGCTATATCACCGTCAATTTCAGATGAAACTACTTTATATTCTACCTTTGAAAATCCAGTTATAATGTTTTCTTTCAAAGTATTCTTTATATCTTCGGTCAACACGTTAGGATCTGATATCGATCCAGCAAACCCTTCCATAAGACCATAGTCTATGGCTTCTCTAAATTTAGTGTAATCATCTTCTTCCATACCTATCTTATCCATATTAGACTTATCATTCTTTAGTAATACATCCAAAAATATCTCAGCACTTTCTTCTGGTGATGCTTTTGTGCTTCCACATGCAGTCAACATTACTGCAGACATTACAGAAACTATAAGTACCGCAAAAAACTTTTTTAATTTTTTCATTAATAATTCCCCCCAGTTATATCGATTAAAATATGTTCTATGTGATCATATAAACCATGTTTTAAATTTTAAGGCATCCTAATATTTTGATTCCTTTCAATTTAACGGCAATATGTATTTATAGCAAAGTTTCTTTCTAGAAGTATTTCTAAATATAGATAACCTCAATTTTTATCTTCTGCCACTCTATATCTAATTTATGACCACTATTAGGTTTTTTATTCCATTTTTATAAATAATTTCAACATAGACTCTGTTATTTTCCATATTTTTGTAAATTATTTATCTATAGCTCCTTTATTTAAGCTCTACATACTTCATCTATTTAACTACTTGAAAGGGGTACTTTAGAAATATTGCTTGTATAAGTAACTTACCTACGTTTATATTAATATAATGAATTTATAACGAGTTTTGCGGATGGTTGATATTTATGGATGAAACTGCAGTTATCAATGCTTTGAATATACTTGGCAATAAATTTGATTCACTATCACAGATTATGGAATTAGACATAGCACAAAAAGAAGCAATAAACTTTAATGAATTAATTATTGCTCAATTAGCCCTTTTAGCTTCCTTACTTATGCTTATTGGCGATATGCTTATTCTTCTTAGTCAATTAAAGCAAAATGAGCAAACCTTAAAAGAAGAAAAGAAATTAGAAGAATATGATTTTGCAGAAACTCTCTCTATGTGGGTTTATGTACTGGGAGATTATCTTTGCCTTGAATCCAGTTTATTAGAATTGAAGGATCTAAAACAGTCTTCACAGGATGAATAATATAAAGAACATAAGTTGTCTTATAACCTTACTTATTTTTCAAGATATATTTTAATCATTACTCTTTGATTATTAAGTTCTACTGGATTAAGATTGAAAAAATATACTGTCGGATGATTTCCACCACCAGTTTTGGGATCATCCGTTGTTTTAAAAATACAGATATAAAGCTTAACTCTCTTTAATATCTGTATTTCCGTGGTATCGTTCCCACTTTTACTTTAAAAAAATAGCCCTCTGCTCTATTAGTCGCATGGCTGTTTACTGAAGCTATAGCATATATCAATACCGTTTGCGGATGTTTATCTGTATATACTTAGGGGATATATTTACATTTAATTACACAGTATTGCTATACACCATATTAATGTATATAATAGCATATTAGTACACTTAATACAATATATGTTTTAGATTCTATTGACACTAACACACTTTTGTAATTTATATTATTAATAGCCACGTTGCGGCATATATCCTCCCCAAAAATATGTAGTCATCTGTAAAAAAACAAATACTGTCAACGTTATATTAGCTTATTACCTTAAGCTTACAAGTAAACAAAGTAGTGCAATAAGTTAGAGTCAATATATTTAGATATATGTAATACTTTGTAAACTGTATTATAATAAATATTATGTAAAACTATAATCTAATGAACAATAGTAATTTATTATGAACTAATGAAAGGCGGATAGTTATGATTTCATTAATAGTTGCGGTAGCAAAAAATAATGTAATAGGAAATAATGGTATTATCCCATGGAAAATAAAGGGTGAACAAAAAAGATTTAAAGAATTAACGATAGGCAAGACAATAATCATGGGAAGAAAATCTTTTGAAGAAATAGGTAAGCCACTACCTAACAGAAAAACAATACTTATCTCAAATACACAATGTATTGAATCAGAGAATTGTACAACTGTAAATTCGCTTTCGGAAGCATTCGACTTAACAAAGGATGAAGACGAAGTATTTGTTGCTGGTGGTGGACAGGTATACAAGGAGTCATTTACCTATGCAGATAGAATATATATTACAGTTATAGATAAAATTATTGATGGTAATGTATATTTTCCAGAGATTTCTTCTGATGATTTTATAAAATCTTATGAAGAGCGAATTGATGCTGAAATACCATATACATATTATACATATGAAAGAAGAAAATAAAAAATATATCTAATGAACAATATTCTTATATTGAGTATTATAGGTGGACAATCCCACCTATAATTTTATTAGTCTATATTTCAACATTATATTAAACCATACACTAAGTTATATTTATATCTGATTTCTCGCACCCGATATATGCCATAGGAATATTAAATGCAATTTCCCCTTTTGCACTTGCGATATTATTTAATCTACTTTCCAAATTTGAAAATACATTGTTCCAATTTTTCCAACCTGCTATTTTACAGATTTAATTAACGCTGCCTTATTCCATCTTCTCTCTAATGATATATTGTTAAAGCCAGTGTCAGAAAGTAGGTCAAGTTCAGTATCCAATGCGAGAGGAATATCAATATGAATACTTCCAAAAGGAGCTTGTTCTCTTTCATATAAGTCCTTAGCATAACTTAACATTTTGATTTCTGTTTCCTTATCCCGACAAGCAGTATCACCATTTATAAAATAGCCCTCTACCTTCAAACAATCATATATCTTTTTATAGAGTTCTGTCTTTTGTTCTATAGTAAAGTGATGTAAAGAATATGTAGAAAGCACCAAATCAAAATGATTTTCTTCAAACTGAACATCAAAATAAGAACCACAGACAATATTTAGTGTTACATTAAGATGCAATTCCTTCTTTTTTAACTCTTGCAGCATTCCAGGCGAAATATCAATGGCTGTAACTGTCGCGGAATGTTTGATCCTTTCTACTTCTAGTCCTGTGCCACAGCCAAGGACCAAAATATTTTTAGGCTCTCCACATGCTTTAATCTGTTTTTCTATTTCATCATAGAACTCACACATACCAAGATCTTCATAAAAGTGTCTGTCATAATCTGAAGCACATTTATCGAAATGAGCACCCATGTTTTCAACTTGAAATTCCATTATTTAGCCCCCTTAATTAAAACTTATATTTATTTTTGTAATATTACTGAATAGGTGTCACTACTTTCATGGAAACTATCTTTCACAACTCTTAATCCACAACTTTTTAATCTGCTGATAAATTCATCATGTTTAAATGGAGTAAAATCTAATCTAAAAGGAATGCATTTCGCGTCTTTCTCATCGGTAATATCAATGAATACAATTTCAACATTACCACGCTGATCAAAGCCATTTAAATTCCAAATGTATGTGTATACATAAGTCTTATCAAGGTGCTTTTTCACACCACTTCCGTTGAATCTTATATTCTCTTTTATCACCTTGTCCCAGTTTCTTGTATCAATAACAATCTTGCCACCATTTTTAGTTATCTTGTATAAGGATTTTATATTGTTTAACATATCTTCTTTATCAGTACTATGGCAAATTGAATTCCCATAACAAAAAACAATATCAAAATCTTCGCCAAAATTATCAGGCAGCTCTGCCCAACTCAATTGTTTAGTAGGAAAAAGTAAATTATTGCTTTCTGCATATTGCTTAGTTAGATTTATCATTTCCTCACTAATATCCGTACCAATAACATCAATACCATATCGCTTTAGTGCTGTTGCTTGAATTCCATTACCACACGAACTGTCTAACACTTTAGCATTGTCTTCAAGGTTTTTTAATAAATCTTTATGTTCATTTATAAAGTCATTTTCCCAGTCCTTTATATCACAACCAGAATATAGAACATCATAAAAATATGACATAGAATTATACTGTTTGTCCACATTGTTATTATTCATTAATAATCCCCCTTTTTCAGTTAAGCAGTTAATTTTAGCTTGTTAGTAGTTTAAACACTAGTTTTTTATAAACTTTTTATATTAATACCCTATATAGACTTGCGTCGGTTTTTTAAGTATAATTTTACATTATATCGCACAACATAATAACTTCATCTGGCTTTTCAAAGTTATTTATACCTAAATTCAACATTACTATATTTATATGCCCATCATTAGAAGACTTATTTTCATTAACACACTTTAATAGTTCTACATTTCATAGGTTAGAAAATCATGACCAAATATGTTCTACACCGACTAAATTATTATCTTTAAAGATTAATTTATATATATCTGGCATATTCAAATCTTTCCAGAAAACGTAATTATATTTTTTATCATAATAATTCATTATTATCACCATAATATTTCCATGAGTTCCAATAACAATATTTTCTCCGCAATATCTATTTAAAACATTTTTAAGAGACTCTACACCTCTATGTTGGGCATCGTAAGCTGTTTCACCTCCGTGAATGCAGAAATCGAAGTTTTCCCAATACTTCAAAATTACTTCATCAAAATTTGTAACTGCTCCCTCAGCAAGTTTTCTTTCTCTAAATCCTTCATCTATTGAAATAGATAATCCGAAATGATTTGATACGCCTTCAACCGTTTGAATAGCACGTTTATACGGACTTGATATAACCTTACTTATATTTTCATGTGATAGTAATTCTGTTACCCTTTGGGCATCCTTTACCCCATTTTCAGATAATGGCCTATTTAATTCATCAGGAGTATATGATGAATTAGCATGTCTAACAAAATATATATTAGTTATCATTTAATATTTATCCCCTTTGTTTAATTAGTCTTTTTTATAACCTGCCTTCAATGTAACATAATTGTAGCAAATCTAGAAATGTGTATCAAATCCCCTACTTAATTAAAACATCCTCTAATAAAATGCTTATATAAAAAAATTCTAACATGTATTAAAATACCTCTATACCTAATTATTTGCTCAGAGTAGCTATTATTAGATAAGCTTATATATTATTACTAGAAAAAACTTTTTTTATATATTGTCATGATTACTGCTAAAAAAACTTTTTTATATATTGAAACTTTTCATACCGCTAAAATATCTAACCTATGTAAAGAAAATTGCTGCAGCATTGAAAGGAAGAAAAAATGTATAACTTACAAGACTTTGTTCAAAAAAGTAAGAATGGAGATATCTCTGCATTTATGGAGCTTTTAAAAGAAAAGGAATCTCTGATTTATAATATCGCCTTCTCATATACCAAGAATCCATATGATGCTGAAGATTGCATCTCTGAAGCTTCAATAAAAGCCTTTGACAAGTTAAAACAGTTGAGAAGTGAAGAAAAGTTTTATTGTTGGTTCATTTCTATACTGATAAATGTGTGTAGAAAAAATGTAAAAACTTCAAAGTCTCCATCTTCTGAAGAGGATCTACATAATATACGAGATGAGTTTTCTTATCAATCTGTAGATGACAAGCTTATTATAGAGGATTTACTTTGTAAACTAAAAGAGGATGATAGAGAAATAATTGTACTTCGATATTTAAAGGATTACTCAATAAAAGATATCGCAATGATAATGGACATGCCATTGAGTACAATAAAAACAAGAATTTACAGAAGCTTAGCTTATTTAAGAGAAAAAAATGGAGGTATGAAAAATGAGTACTAATATTCCTGAAGATTTGATGAATAATGTTGAAAAAAACCTTAGAAAACATATCAAAGATAAAAAAAGAAAAAAACATATATACAAAGCTGCTGCTGCTATCATTTCCTTGTTCATAATATTGCCTGGTTCTGCCCTCGCCGTTGCTAAATATAATAACAGCATCTTATATAGTCAAGAAATAGATTTAGCTCGTGAAAATAAAAACATAACTGAGGTGAACGAAACCTTTAAATATAAAGATGTTGAATTTAGAATTAAAGAAATTGTGGCAGATGCTACAGGGATGGAAGTTATTTATGATGTCTCTGACCCAAGATATTCTATAGATGAAATTACCTTTGGTGATAAAGATGGTACTCAATTTACGGAGTGGGGTTTTTCTCTTCCTGATCCGTATTGTGATAACAAGGAAAAAGCTTTTCTCATTACTCTAAGCAATGCTGCTGTGGATTATATGCGTGATAATCCTATAACTATAAAAATAAATACGCTTACTTTTAATGATGATCAAAACTCAAATAAACTCTTTGATAAAGTAACTTCGCTTATAAACCCAAAGGACGACTTAAAGGTTGATTGGAATTTAAAAATGCAAATACCTATGCAGCCAATTAAAACGCTCTCAATAAATAAGGAATATGCTCTTGATATAGGCACGTTAAAAATTAATTCCTTACAGGTGGGAGTTTTGAAAAGTGTTTTCGATTATAACTTTATTCCAAAGGATAAAAGTATAACTGATATATTCCCTACTTTTTCTATAAGATTAGATAATGACTATAATATTGCTAATGTTTCACATAGTTATGGACTAAATTTAGGGGAAACCAGTTCTAATACTGTTGGTGAATATACTGTCTTTGGTTCAGAAGATAATAAAGGCATTCATGGAACACAGGAATTTAATTCTATCTATTACAAAGAAGTAAGTGAGATAGGAATAAGGTTGTTAAATCTTAGCGTAACTTATGATTTTGGTAACTCGAATATTTATAAAATAGACAAAAACAACTTACCACTTACCTTTAATTTTAATGGAGAAGAATTTAAACTTACTGCTATAGAAGAGAAAGAAAACGCTACTGAATATAGCTTGGAATTTAATAAAACAAATAGGATATTTACTCAGCTTCGTTTTAAATTTTCAGATACTTATAACTACCAATCCTCTTCTGATTCTGATGACATACAATTTGCAGATCAATCTTCACGAGATAAGCTTCATAATATTCTTGTAGAAAAAATCCCCAATCTTCCTGCTATAGAGGATAGATTTAAAATCTTCAATACTGGAGTCATCAGATCCAGAGAGACTATACCTACTAGAGCATCAGAATTTATAATAACCGAGGGTACTAAATCATTTCTTTATGATGAAGAGGAAATAATATGGCATAAATAAAATATAAATGTTCCCATTAAAAATCTACATTGTTTTATCAATTTATATGGATTTAATGTAGAAACATTATTGTAATAGTTTCAACTTAATAAAGTCAGTAATGGTAAGCTGTTATGAAATCAATATACAGCTTACCTTTTTTTATTTTCGCCGATGTTTAGTTCAGTGACAAAGTCACAAGCAAATCTCTCTCTATGTCGTATACTAAAAAAGGATTAAATAAGCCACATAAAAATTGATCCGATGACTACTATCCGTAACTCTCTCATCTTCTACAAAGTGGGAGTTAACGGCTACTACGTCTCTGGATAACGATTTCTCCTAAAGGATAACGACTTCTAATCATCAAAGATGCTAAGAATTCTGTTAATAAATTTCAGATGGAGTAAAAACTCCACCTGAAACTAAGAACTCTGTTTATATGATGTTTTTTATCAATACAATAAATCGGGGGGTGTTTTGTTTGGATAAGTTCTTAAAATTTTGGAAAAAGTATTCCTTTGTAGGTCTAGTTGCTTTTATATTGTTAGGGCTACTTGATTTGAGATTTGCAATAGCCGCAATAATTTGTATGGTAGCGCCAATAATTGTGTCTATCTTTAAAGGGAGATTTTGGTGCGGAAATTTATGTCCAAGAGGAAACTTTTATGATAACGTAGTTTCTAAATTCAGTAAGAAAAGAAAAGTCCCTAAATTCCTAAAGTCTTATTACTTTAGAGCTGTAGTTTTAATACTTATGATGACTATATTCACCATTGGAATTAAGGAAAATTGGGGTAACCTTTATGGTATAGGTATGGTATTTTATAGAATGATCGTGGTTACAACTATCATTGGAGTTGTGTTATCTTTATTCTATAATCATAGAACCTGGTGCCATTTCTGCCCTATGGGAACTATAGCATCGGTTATATCAAAATTTAGAAAAAGTAAAAATGTATTACATGTATCAAACTCTTGCGTTTCTTGTAAGTTATGCGAAAAGAAATGTCCATTAGGAATAGTTCCTTATGAATATAAAGGTGACGTATTAAGTCATCCTGATTGTATACAATGTGGACAATGTGTAACTTCATGTCCTAGAAAATCAATCGGCTATGAAAAAGTAACTTCAAAATAGTTTCTTATAGTTGAAAGAGAAAAGATTAGAGCTTTAATCTTTTCTCTTTTTGTTTTTAAATAGAACTTATCCAATTTATACTTAAGTAATATGTTCCAATTTTATGAAAATGTGTTATATTGTATAAAGATAGTTCTTATCCTAATAATTCATCTAATCATATTGTATAAAGCTATCCTTATCTTGCTAACACATATGATGATTATGCTTTAGTGAGCTTAATAAAGTAACGGAAAAGTAAAAAAGAATTGGGGTTGAAAAATATGAAAAAAATCAAGAAAATCAAAGTTTCATATGTGATGGTTTTTGTTATAGGTATTTTTATAGCTAGAGGCATTTACACAGAAATAGCTAATAAAAAATACTCTGTTGATTTTTCTCCAGATGCTACAGGAAACCATATAAATATAGAAAAAATAGATAGCTCAACTTTATCGAATGAATCAGGTAAAGTTGCAATATACGAAATAGAAAGACCTACAAATATAACAGATGATAAAGAAAAAGCATTGAAAGCTTTTGGCTTTACAGATGACTACAGTGTTGATGAAAACGAAGAGAGGTTCTTTATTACTGAGGGTAGTAAAACCTTGGAGGTATTTAAAAATACAGGAGGGTTTAATTATTTTGATGATTTATTAACTAGACCTGAAACCAAAATAGATATAAATACAGTTGACAATAATAAATTATATGAAAAATGTGAAGATATATTAAAAGTTATGGACATACAGGATATATCGAGAAATTCAGTTGAACCAAGTTATATAACAGAAATGGGTCCAAATAATAAACCTCTAGAGTTTGGCTTATTAGGTGTAATCTTTAAAAGAGTTTTAGATGGTAAAAATGTATATGGCGCAGATAAAATAATGTTTGATATTAATTCTGAAGGAAATATAGCTTCGGCGATAATAACTATAAAAAATTATAAAAAAATCGGTGATAAATCAGTGATCTCTTCCAAGAAAGCAATTAATAAATTTAAAAGCAGTAAAAAAGGTTATATTGGAACTGATGATTTAGCTGCTACAGACTCTAAAATTAATGAAAGTGCCTTATGCTACTGGGTAGAAAGCTATAATAAAGGTTCTCAAATAACAAAACCCATATACATGATGAAGGGGGAAACTTTAAATAGTGAAGCTAAAAATAAAAATATTAGCAATAAATTACATATAATGACTAACGCCGTAGATTAATGTAATCTCTAATCAAGTATCTTTGACAAACAAATTTGTTTATATATTATGCTTAAAGTTTTATACAAGGTAAGGGTTAATTCCCCTTACCTTTATTTATGAGTGAGCAAGTACCTTGAGTTGTGAAACAGCTTTAATGGAGCATATAATTTCAAAATAGATTATGCTAGACTTAATTTTTCAATTGCTTGTTTCTCATCTGGTAAGAAAAAAATATCTCTTCCTTTATTGCTCTCATAAATAAAATCTTTTAAGCTATTACTTGTGTATACAGAAAAATCACCGACAATAGCTATCTTCACATGATAATTAACAAACTTCTGTAATATTTCCCCTGCAAGTTTTGTTTTTAAGTTAAAAAAATCCTCACATATTGATGATTTATTCAAAACTATATGATAACATCCTGTTTCAAACCCTACAGTTCCTATAAAATCTAACGCTGATTGAACATCCTTTATCAATATATCACTACTGTTTACAACAGCAATTTCAACATTATTCTCTTTAATAGTATTTATTTTCATAATAGTCCTCCGTTTCGGTAATGTAGTAACACCATTAAACCTATTCATCGATTTTTCAAAACATATAGCATTTAATCCTTATTTAAAATACTTTCCGTGAGCTAATCATATTGGCATCTATGGGCTAATTCTATTATATAAGTTTCAAAAATAAAACTATATAAGACTTTAAAGTAAGTACCATAAGTTATAAAATAACTTTAATGAAACATACATATTAATATTAACATAGCAGAAAATTAACATTAAGTTGGTAGGCGGTTAATGTTAAAATAATAGATAACTAACATTAAACTGGTAATGAATTAATGTTAAGGGCTCTCAAAGAATTAATGTTAAGGGGACATAAAAATGAGTGATTATAGACAAATAAATGCTAAATCAAAATATATTGGAGCTTTATACGATGCTTATCCACTATTAAAAAAAATTGATGAAGAAAACAATAACGTTATAAGCACTGAAGCAATCTTTAAAACAGTATATTCTGATGAATACGTAGCATCTATAAACTCAGTATGTACAGGGATTTTATTCGTATTAAGGGGGAAAATTAAAATTCAAAAGATTAACAAGGATGGAGAAGAGACAAACCTCTATAACATAGAGCAAGGAGAATTTTGCCACGAAGCCCTAAGTTGTTTGTCAAAGCTAGAGTCGTTAAATATAATAGGCAAAGCAATCCAAGATTCAGAAGTATGCATAATCCCCTTTGGTATAGTTGAAAAATACCTCATGGAAAATAATGAATTTTTAATGTACATATATATGGACTTATACAAAAAATTTAGTAAAGTTATAGAAAATAAAGAGATTCTTATTCATGAATCTTTAGAGTCTCGACTTCTTAAACTACTTATTAAGAAAAATAGTACAATAATTTATGCAACGCATAGTCAATTAGCATTTGAGATTGATTCCGTCCGTGAGGTTGTAAGCCGAAAGCTAAAAAGTATTGAGAAAGAAGGCTACATTAAATTAGAACGAGGAAAAATAACAATACTTAAGGATCTGAATGAATTAATATAGTACTTCAAACTAACAAAAAAGGTGGATAAACTTGGATTGCTCAAGTCTATTCACCTTCTTCACCGTTCCTATTAATTACTTTTATCTATGTTTTGTATGACTTTGTTTTTATGCTATTCCCAATTAATTTGTTCTTGTACATACTTTCTATCGATTTATTTTAATATAAAAAATAAATCCTAAACTCTTCAGAGTAAAGGATTTCTCTCAATTTATAATCTTTAATTGGTTTTTATATTTGAAATTGTGCTTTCATCAGAATCATTTTGAACTAAGGCGGAATCGTTAATATTGATGGTTTCTATTGTAGCCTGAGCTTTTGAATTTATGTTTACAAAGTGCTTGTCTTTCCTATCCGTAGCAATTGTTATTGTTCCAATTTTATAAATGCATTGCTTTCCAGGATAATTCTTATCATTGATTGCAACACCTAGACTTTTACCCATTGGATTACTTATTATTTCACCAATTTCTACACCTTTTGTATTTGCACCTTTTCCAGTCTCATCTAAAAGTACATCATATTTTACGTTTTTTCTTGTTTCATCTGGATTTTTAACAGTTATTTTGCCTATCTTTGTATCTGCACATCTATTGATCCAAACACCTTTTAATTCTTGGCTTTGTTCTAAATCATCTGAATCCTCAATAGGTTGTGGCTGCTTGTTGGCACCAGCACCAAATTCATCAACTTGAATTTCACCAATTTTATGTCCATTTCCTGTTAAATAAACTCCATGGACATCAGATTTCTTAACCCAAATCTTATCTATAGATAAATTAGATGGATTTTCTACGTAACCATCTATTTGTACAGCAGCACAGTTATTCTCTCCATTGCCATCGATATCATCTATTATAATGGATTTACAACGCATATTTGTAGTTCCCTTGTATATATGAACTCCTCTGCCTCTTATTCCTGGATAATCTGTAGCCTTGCTTCCATCACCTTTTACATAGATAGTATCAACAATTAAAGTATCAGTATTTGTAGCTGCAAATCTATCATAGGTAACTATCGTACCCTTTATTGTTACATTTTTTATTTTATTTTGATTATCAATAGTATATATGTATACTCCGCCAGTAACTTCTGATCCTTCTTCAAAATCTAAAGTTAAATTACTTTGAGATATGTTTAACTGGGTTTTGTAAAAACCTTTAGGAAAGAACACTTCAAAACCTAGCTTACTACCATTATTAAATGCATTATTTATGTACTGAGTATTATGCCATATAGTATCTTTATCAGGAATGATTCCATATCGTCTTACATCTCCATAGGAATATTTCTCATCTAGAACCCCAACTTCTCCTGAGACTGCTGGATAATGTCCAATTTCTCTATTCGTTTTCTTCTCTTCCTCGGTAGCTTCTGAGTTATCTTGTTGATCATTTTCTTTAACCTCAGAATTATCCGGTGCATCTTTTTCTGTGGCAATAACAACTTCTTGTCCAGCATTTTTTACCGGCTTAGGCTTAATTACAAAGGCAAATATATACATAGCAACAAAAGCTATTACGCTAACTATTAAAAAAATTATTTCCTTGTTAATACTTTTATTTTTCATCAGATCACATCCATACTATAGATTATTTTGTCTTTGAATTTGCATTAAATCAGCTTACTTATACTGATTACCACACCCTTACCCTTCATTATAATATAGCTACCAACATCATCTGATAATTTGTTTGCATATTCAACTAATTATCACTTAATTGTTATAATATAATTACAAGCCTTATTTCTATTATCTTACAATAAATCAGTTATTTCAACAAAAATAGTTAATTGCATTTATTATAACATAACTTCCATAATATATTGAATTGTATAATGACCAATAACTTAAATTTAGTATATGAGGATCTATAAGGAGGTAAAAAGTTTGAAAGTATATGGTGGTTATTTGTATATCAATCATAGTTTAACTATATTTACTAGCTTAATCATCTATAGTATAATACTTATTTATATTAAATTGAGAGTTATATAAAGGAGAATCCATATGGATATCAAAAAGAGAGTATTACAATTTTGGGAAGATGTTGCTAACCAAAATCCTATAAAGCTTCAAGAATATTTTAGGCCAGATGCAATAATTAATTGGCATAATACTAATGAAAGTTTTACTGTTGAAGAATATATAATAGCAAATTGTGAATACCCTGGTCAGTGGTGTGGAGAAGTTGAAAGGCTTGAAATAATAGATGATTTAGTGATTTCAGTTACAAGAATATGGCTTTCAGATAATAGTTTCTCCGCTCACGCTACTTCTTTTATTAGATTTTATGATGAGAAAATAATAAATTTAGATGAGTATTGGGGTGTTGATGAGGCTGCTCCTAAGTGGAGGCAGGATAAGAAAATTGGAAGACCAATAAATTAGAAAAGACCCAGATAAGGCCTTTATTCTTGAGCAAATAATAAAAACAGAAAACCCTGAAGCTACTTTAGAGAATTTCAAAAGCTGTGTTGAAAAAGCAAATAGTTTAGAACTTTATCATGAGTTTTTAAATGGTGGGGTTAAATGTTTCATTAGAGAAGAATATAGCAAGTTATAGGATAGATATAGTTAAGTTGTTAAACACTTCAAATTAATATAGAAAGCTTTGGTTTAATCGCATGTAAGTTTCAGTTTATATGGTTGAGTGCAATGAGCAAAGCTTAAAGTTAAGCTAATCCACCTTATTAATAAAAAGCGAATTAAGGGATGCCAAAATGAAGTGTACCCCAAACGTTGGATATGTCCCATATTTGGCGGTATGCTTCAAGATGGCTTCCCTTAAAAATTTATATATATAATTTTTGATAAAGAACCTTCCTAGCATATACTGATTTTTCAATATGTCTATAGGACCTTGAGTAAGTTTCAATAATGGGACTTATACTTTCAACATTATTTTAAAACCTATGAAAATTAACCTATCCTAAGTACCTGTCCCTCGTAGATTAAATCTGGATTAGCCAAACCATTTAATTGTGCTAGACTTTCCCAAGATGTGCCAAACCTTTGAGCTATAGCACTTAATGTATCTCCACCTTGCACTATATATGTAGTATTGCCTTGTCCACCTGAATCTGGAGATGTTCCTCCTTGCGCTATTGCTGAGGCTTTTGAGATTCTTAAAACTTGTCCTATCTGTATTAAGTCTGGATTAGCGATTCCGTTGATTTCTGCTAAGGCTTGCCAGCTTGTTCCGAACTGCTCAGCAATGGTACTTAAAGTATCTTCACCTTGCACTATATATGTAGCAGTACCTTGTCCGCTTGAAGCTAAGGGTGTTCCTCCTTGAGCCACAGCTGCTGATGTTTCCCCCTGAGCTATTGCTGCTGATACTTCCCCTTGAGATATATTTTGAGTTTTTGAGATTCTTAGAGCTTGGCCTATTTGTATTAAGTCTGGATTAGAGATTCCGTTGATTTCTGCTAAGACTTGCCAGCTTGTTCCGAACTGCTCAGCAATGGCACTTAAAGTATCTCCACCTTGCACTATATATGTAGCAGCATCTTGCCCACTCATAGTTGGGGATGTTTCCCTTTGAGCTATTGTTGAGGCTGTAACTTCTCCTATTTGAATTCCGCTTAATCCAACTGATCCATTTAAGAACATTGCTTCAGTAAATCGATTCTTGTCTACTGTGTTTTCAGTAATTCCATCTATGTATTCATCAGAACTATACTGGAATCCAGCCCACTGTCCCCATATTGGATTATCCCCTGGAGTATCTACTCCATAATGAGCAACCCATAATGGATATTTTGCTACTCTGCTATCAAAAGCATTTCTTGCGTAGTTTGTATTGCAGTATATAACACAATCCATACCAGTCAATGCCTTAACTCTCTCACAGAAAGTAATGACCTTATCTGTTAATTGTGAATCACCTAAACCACTTTCCACATCAATTGCTGGTTTGATATTCCAAGTCTTTCCGCTTAAAAGACTCGAGAAGTATTCTGCTTGTGCAATTGCATCTTCATATTCCGTAAAGAAATGATAAGCTCCTACCTTGATTCCTGAAGCTATTGCTCCTTGGTAGTTTGTTTGGAACCTAGAATCTTCATAAAATCCGTCATCTGCTCCACTGGCCTTGATTATTGCAATATTAACTCCAGCAACTTTTACCCTACTCCAATCAATATTTCCTTGCCATCTGCTTACGTCTATACCGAAAATTCCTTCATTGATACTCTGCATAATAGCGCCTCCCCTCCAAATATATTACATTATAAATATATACTTATTTTGTTTGGTTTTCATTAAGAAACACTAGCTAGTCTTAAGAATTGATGGTATCTTCTTCGAAGGAAACAGATATTATAATACCCAATGAAGCAAGCTTATAATTTGTTCCTTCGATGATGCTTTTTCCATCAACTAAATTGATACCAACAGTTAAAATCAACCCTTTTCCTCACTTTTTCTCTTTAGTATTTCTATTGCATTAATCACTGGATCAGGCAAACTTATCCCCATAAGTCCAGCGTTTTCTATTAATGATAAAACCTCATTGACTATGAAACCCATAATCGTTGCATTTCTCAGAAAACCATTTGTATTTGTTATGATATCCAGCTGATTGACTACTATAATTAATATTAGAATAAATATTTTTTTTACTAAGCCTATATAACCGACATTGCTTTGAGCTCTGCCAGTTAGTGTCTTTGTAGAGTTTTTGAATACTAATGCTACTATTAATCCTGTTATGTAGTCTGCGATCATGCAAATAATTAGGGCTATCAACAAATCATCGAAGCCTCCTAATACATTTGCTAAAAACCCTCCCAACACTGCGACTATTGTAAAAAATATTGTTTTTATATTTATAAGCTTTTCTATATACCTCACCTCCTCTATAAAAAACTATAATCAATTGTAAATAACTTCAACCGACTACTTTCTTACAACTTGTAATAATATCTTTAATAAAAATCAACTTATTACTTTCATACAAATTTTAATGCTTTAAATAAAAAAGACTAGATTTCTCTAGTATCTACACAATGGTAAAATTATTCATATTTTCATAACTGGTGGTAGTACCATAAAACTCGTTACTGGTCATTTTTCCACCTAATGCTGAGCCTACTTTTTGCGAAAAGCCCCTTGAATTACCAAAAATCCTATTGTTTTTCCCACTAAATCCTGTTATATTACTGAAATATACTCCTAAATTTGCATCAGGGGTTATTATATCGCAGTTATCCAGAAAGAAAAAGTTACAATTATGAACAGCTACAGATTCTGAAGTTGACGCACTTTCCACGTTGCATCTTTTAATAGAAATTGTATTGGTGTGAGCTGAATTTGTTAACGCTATAAAAAGTTTAGCTGCTTTTACAACTAAATCACTTATAAAGATATTTGTAGGATTAGAACTTGAGTTATATTGAATAGCTGTGTTTAATGTATCAAACTTAAAAAACCCGCCTTGTATATATAAATATGCTACTTTCCCAGGTATTACATAGCTTTCAGTATATGTATTATTATTTAGTATTATATCTCCAACAGTACAGTTCACTCTGTCTACACTTCCAGCAACAATAGCGCAATTGGCAAATGTATTATTATTTAAAAACAACTTATCTATTTTACAACTTACATCATTTGAAGAAAAATTATATAGTCTCAAGAAGGCTGTAGCTGAAGAACTATATCCTAAAAATGAATTGTTTGAAATATCATTATCATAATATTCCATACTTCCAGTAGCTGAACCTAATTTTGAAAATGAAAATATTGTCCCTGTTCCTTGAGACATTTGAAAAGTATTATTTGTTATCTTATTGCCTTTAATGATACTTGTAGTGTTTTGAGCATCAGCTCTCATAATCAATAGATATCCATAACCACTTACATAATTATTGGTAAAAGTATTGTAGCAACTGTTATGGGTTATATTTAACCCTGTTGCAGTACATTCAATGATATTGTTACTTACCATATTATAATTAGAATTAAAAATAACTTGAATTCCATCTGTACATTGTTTGCATACATTGCTAGATACTAAACTTCTGTCTGTAACACCTAATTCTATTATTTTATTAATACATTTCTCTAGGGTATTATGTGAAAATGTCATGTTATAACAATGCATTCTGCTACCTGTCAAATTTTCATCGCTAACCCAACTCCTGATAGCTATAGAACTATCGTATATGTAATTGAGAATAGCCATACAATCATGACACGCACTTGTATTCGAAAGACTTTCGAAGCATATACCAATAATATTTCCTATAATAAGGCTATCATTTTGATTAGTTTGATTAGCATTAATTCTAAGTCCTATTATTTTTATATTGCTATTTCCATTAATTCTATCTTCATTTACGATACAGTACCTACAATTACTTTTATCAGCTAGTTTTATAGTTGCACCATTACTTAATAAAGTTATATTGCTTGGAACATAAATAGGTGAATTTATAATGTAATCTGAAAACCGTTTAGGAATAAAAGCAACTAAGTTGTTTGCACTAGCATATTGTATCATTCTATTTATTGACTCTACATCACAGGTATCTCCAGCCTCGATAAATTGTGAAGGTTCAATTCTGTTTACCTCCTTTTCCAAATTAACAACTCTATTTGTTAGCTGTGGTATATTTCCTAGTTCTATAGCTTGCATTAATTCATTATACGTAATTGTAGCTGTAGTATTTGCCGCAGTTAATCCCTCTATTATCGTAGCTATGTTTTTACTAACTTCTTGACCTTCTAATACATCTGGAACTATTGTAATGGAAATTGGAAAGGTGCTTACTTGCTTTGAATCAGAGACTATCGTTAGCTTCATCTTAGCCACACCAGCAGACCTTGTGCAATCCCTAGGACATGTTATCTTAACATTGTTACCACTTACAACCATACTGTTTCCTGCTATGATTGATATTGTATTATTTGCATTAACATAGCTAAGGTCTATAATAGCTCCTTCTAAGTTTTTAATTTTACCCTCTTCATAAACATCTATATCCAGTAGTACATCATCATTTTGTTGTACTATCTTATTTTGATGATTTTCTCTTTTTAAATCTATACTCATTGATATCGTATTTTGCATTTATTCACCCTCATTTCTTTTATTTTAGAAATAAAAAAATCTATAGGTAGTCCCATAGATTTTTATAAATAATACTTTTTTCTTTAATTGTTCAGCTGCACATATATAAAGTTCCTAAGCCAAAATCTCACTTCAGAATCCTAGATAATAATCTTCCACCATTCTAAAGAAGTGTCACTGTAGGTCGTACAACATTACTACCAATGGCATAAGTAATGGTTGCCGTAATATTTATTGTTCCTGCAGCATCTACGGTTTCATTATTTTGATTTACAATGAACTCTATATAATCATTGGTTTCATCTTTAACTAAAGAAGGAGTTATCACTTGTGAGAGACCAGCTGAAACTGCCGTTGCTGTGCCAAATACAGTAGTTTGAGAATTAATAACTCCACCACCAGTTGCAGACGCTACTGCAACACCCTTAACCATATGACAAATTGCAGATACACTAGCAGGATAAAAAGTAGTGATAGCAAAATCAACAGATAATCTTCCATGATCAGGTAATTGGACTCTAAAAACTGGAGTATTCACTTCATCAGTTACACTTTTTATACAAGTAACTTGCACAACTCCATTTGATAAATATGTAATACCTTTATTACCAATATCATAATACAAATCTACAGGACTTCCTGTTTCATAAATGTCTTTGAGAATATTATCATGGATATCTGCACCAACAATTCTATGCTTTGATCCACCACTAATCCATATTCCATATTCCCCATTGGAGTACACTTCACAAGCTACTGTACATTTGATTGCACTAGCCAGAATTATTCCATCAAGGCTATTGTTATGGATTTTCACATTTCCACCTATTGTAACAGAAGTATCAGGACCGCAATAAACTCCACACTTGCAATTATAAAATTCTGAATTATCAAGCACATGATTAGTTCCGCTGTAATACCTAATACCACTAGTAGCACAGTCTCGACTTGTTATATTAATCAGTTTGGAAGAATTAGAATTTCCATGGATTCTAATATTTTCTCTAGTAGTATTTATAGCATTTCCATATACAATGACATTGGTACAGCTTACATTATCAGAACCCCCAATAGTTAATCCTTCGTATGTATTATCAAATGAAATTATATTCGATAATACAGTTCCATGAGCATTGGCATAGTACTTTGTAGTTGCATCTTTATCAGGGTGACCAATGTTGACCCCAGAATAACCTGCTTTGTAACTTATGACATTATCTACAATGCTGTCTACACCATTAACAGATAAATTCGAAAATTTATTGTTGAAAGTCACAATATTTAGGTACTTACAATTTGGACATCCTCTTCCACTTATACCGCTTCCTTCATTATCATAAGTCAAGGAGCCATCTATTGTAATATTAGAGGAAAATCTAATGATTATTGCGGTACCGAGATTATACCATCCATTTAAGTTTGAGCATCTTATATCTTTACAATCTACAAAAAATATTCCACCAGCTGGAGTTGTTTGTAGGTCTTCTCCATTTACTGTATTTATTACAGTTACATTAGATATAAAAGACTCTCCTGTTACCTTTGTTAATTTCAAACCACTAAATCTATGGTTATCAATAGTATTAACCAATTGATCAGCTTGTCTGTTACCATCTATAGTCACATTTGCTATTCTAATATTTACATTCCCATTTGTTTCATCAATATTTTGGGCTATGTCGAAAACACCTCTAGCTATATCGTCAACTTTTCTCCTCCAGGTACATCCATTTCCATCTATATCTGCATCACTAGGTATTAAAATTGTTCCTGTTAAATCATAGGTCATTCGCTTAAATTTAATCTTATAACCTTCTGAAGTATATAACATTATTTCTGCATTTATATCAAGATAATCTGTGCCTTGGATTATTTTTGCATCCTGTGTATTATCTAACTCTAGGGTGTCAACTCTACTATCTAAATCTACTATATCTCCATGAGTAGCTACCCAATTTTGGAGTCTTACTAAAGTATCATTACATATAATGTTTTCATTAATTAGTTTTTCTATTACCGTAGCCACATTTCCACTTACTTCTTGCCCTTGGACCACATCTGGGACTACTGTAATTTCAATTGGAAATGTACTTACTTGCTTAGAGGCTGATATTATTACTAACTTCATCTTAGCTATACCAGCAGATCTTGTACAATCCCTTGGACAAGTGATTTTCACATTATTACCGGAGACAACTACCTCACTGCCGGATATGGTTGCTATGGTGTTATTAGCATTGATATAGCTAAGCTGAGCAGTGGCTCCTTCTAAAGATATAATGTCGCCATCCCCATATATGTTTATGTCTAAAACCATATCATCATTTTGCTGAGCTACATTATTTTGATAGGATTCTTTTTTCAAATCTATTTTCATTGAAATTATATTTTGCATTTACTCACCCTCATTTCTTCTGCTAAAATAGAAAAAATCCATAAACATGTTATGGATTCCCTTTATCACAATATTTGCCTCGTCATGAAAGTTACATCAAAAATTTATATATCTATCTAGAAACCACTCCGTTCTATAAACAATCTTTATTAAAACATATATACATAAAATTCTTAATGAACCTCCAGCCTCAGCATTTGTTAATTATAAAACAGCTAATTCCCTATCCTGAAGAAGTTTTCTTATAGCTTCTATATGTGCAAGGGCTTCTTCATCAAAGACAATACAATTTTTTCTTTCGTTGCTTGTTATAAGATTTCCATTATCGTCTATAGTACTAACTGTATAGGAAAGCCTTTCACCTTCAGCAGTTTTTATGTTCGTATAGCTTGTTATTATTTTTTTACTCATATATAATCTCCTCACCTTCTAAAATTCCATCTAATTCTTTATCATTAATTATGTTCTGGTCTAATAACTGATCATCAAAGTTTTCTACAACTGGTTCAAACTTGTCCGAAACCTCTAATCTATTATTTTCGTATTCCCTTTGTTTAGCTTTTATCTCCCAGCCAAAGTTAAGACCTGGTGTTCCTTTAACAATAAAATAATCTTCAGCTCTTTCTAGTATATATATATCACCTTCACCATATCTTTGAAGGAACACTTGATAACTACAACTTGTATTAACTGTTTTCATAAAAATTGGATCTATACTTATATAACATAGTCCATCTTCCGCAATAATTCCTTCTCCGATATCACCAAAATACGGCTCTGTAGTTTCATAAGCACCTAAGGCTACCACGCCATAGCCATTGGTTTCTACTATTCTATTTTTACCTTGTGCTATATTTAGAGCACCGTTGATGGTAACTGCTGAGTTGACTCCACCACCTGCAGCAGATATTTCTATAACAT